>JAXHTV010000003.1 GCA_034189865.1 Pseudomonadota bacterium
GTACCGGCACGGATGTGGCCATGGAAAGCGCCGGGGTCACGCTGGTGAAGGGCGATCTGACCGGGATCGTCCGCGCCCGGCGGCTGTCCCAGGCGACGCTGCGCAACATTCGCCAGAATCTTTTCTTCGCTTTCGTTTATAACAGCCTGGGCGTTCCCATCGCGGCCGGCCTGTTGTACCCGTTTTTCGGCTTGTTGCTCTCGCCCATGCTCGCGGCCGCGGCGATGAGCCTCTCTTCGGTCTCCGTTATCGCGAACGCGTTGCGGCTCAACCGGGTCGAGTTATCGTTCTCATGAGGGTGATGACCTTGGGCTAGTTCGCCACCTCCTGTCGGCTCTCCCGTCCATGGGCGATACGGTAAAGAGCCGGTAACACCAAAAGAGTCAGTAAGGTGGAGGAGAGGATACCGCCAATCACCACCGTGGCCAGTGGCCGCTGCACTTCAGCACCGATGCCAGTATTCACGGCCATCGGGACAAAACCCAGGCTGGCGACCAAGGCGGTCATGAGCACCGGCCGCAGACGCGTCATCGCCCCCTGTCGAATGGCGGCATCGAGCGAAAGCCCCTCGGCCCGCAGTTGCCGTATGAAAGAGAGCATCACCAGGCCATTGAGTATGGCGATTCCCGATAGCGCGATAAAACCGACCCCGGCGGATATCGAAAAGGGCATGTCGCGTAAGGTCAGTGACGCGATACCTCCGGTCAAGGCCAAGGGTATCCCGCTGAAGATAATCAATGCGTCCTTGAGGGAGCCGAATGCCAGGAGCAGCACCCCCAGGATGGCGGCCAGTGTCAGGGGAATCATCAGTGCGAGCCGTTGGCTGGCCGATTCCAACTGTTCGAAGGTGCCACCATAGTCCAGCCAATAACCGGCGGGCAGGTCCACTTGGTCGTTGATGGCTTGTTGCGCTTCGGATACGAAAGATCCCAAATCGCGGCCGCGAACGTTGACCGTGACCACGACCCGCCGTTTGCCGTTCTCTCGGCTGATCTGCGCGGGCCCAATGCCCTCTTGAATCTCGGCGATCTCGGCCAAGGGCACGTAGCCGCCGCCGGGAAGCGGAACCGGAAGGTCAGGCCATGAACGGACCTCGCTGCGGAGTTCTTCCGGCAGTCGGGTGATGATTTCAAAGCGACGGTCGCCCTCAAATACCAAACCGCTGCGTTGGCCGCCCATGGTGATGGCGATCAGATCCTGTACCTCCGCCACACTGAGGCCGTATTGTTGCAAAGCGGCCCGCCGGGGAACGATGGACAGCATAGGCAGGCCCGAGACCTGTTCCACTTGTACGTCGGCCGCGCCCGTTAACTCCGAAACCACGTCCGCTATGGCCTGGGCGGTGACCCGTAGCGTTTCCAAGTCGTCGCCGAAGACTTTGATGCCCAGATCTGCGCGGACGCCTGCCAGCAGTTCGTTGAAGCGCATCTGAATGGGTTGAGTGAATTCATAGTTGTTGCCCGGCAAGCCGGCAACGGCCGCTTCAAGTTCCCGCACCAGTTCCGACTTCCTCAACGTGGGATCGGGCCACTGGTCCCTCGGCTTGAGGATCACAAAATTGTCTGCCACGCTCGGTGGCATGGGGTCGGTCGCAACTTCGGGCGTCCCGATTTTGGCAAATACCTTATCCACCTGTGGAAACTCGGCAATCCGCTGCTCGAGTTGCGTCTGCATCTTTACCGCTTGCTCCAAGCCGGTTCCGGGGATGCGCAATGCATGGAGCGCAATATCGCCCTCATCCAACTGAGGAATGAACTCGGAACCCAAGCGGCCGGCGAGCAAGATACTCGCGACCACCAGAAGCAGCGCGCCTGCCACCATGAGCCAATGAAATCGCAGAGCTGCCCCCAAAGTTGGCGCATACAAGCGCTTGGCCAATTGCATGATGCGGTTTTCTCGCTCGGTGATGCGGCCGCGGAGCCCCAGTGCGACGGCAGCGGGAGCGAAGGTCAACGACAAAATCATCGCTGCTGTCAGGGCCATGACCACGGTGAAGGCCATGGGATGGAACATCTTTCCTTCCACGCCGGTGAAGCTGAAGATCGGAAAATACACCAGCGTGATAATGCCGACGCCGAACAAACTGGGGCGAATGACTTCGTTGGTGGCCGAATAAGTCACCGCCAAGCGCTCCCGCAGTGAAAGTTGGCCGGCTTGCTGCCCTTGCGCTTCGGCCAGCCGGCGAACGGCGTTTTCGACCACAATGACGGTACCGTCCACGATCAGACCGAAGTCCAGGGCGCCGAGGCTCATCAAGTTGGCCGAAACGCCGGCCTCGACCATACCGGTGATGGTCATGAGCATGGCTAGAGGAATTACCGCGGCGGTAATCAAAGCCGCTCGCAAATTGCCGAGTAACAGGAACAGCACCACCACCACCAGTAAGGCACCTTCCAACAGATTTTTCTGGACGGTGGCGATGGTTTGATCGACCAGCTTGGTGCGGTCATAGACCGCATCGACAACCACGCCATCGGGTAGCGATTTTTGTATCTGCTTGAGTTTTTCGGCCACTGCGTGGGCGACCGCGCGTGGATTCTCCCCAACCAGCATCATGGCGGTACCCAGCACGGTTTCCTTGCCATCACGGGTGGCGGCGCCGTTGCGCAGTTGCTTGCCCAAAGACACTTCGGCGACATCGGCAACACGGACCGGAATTCCGTCGATACGGCCGATTTGAATCTGTTCGATCTCGGCGATGGCCGCAACCTGGCCGGGAGAGCGGATCAGCAGCCGCTGCCCGTTCACTTCCACGTAGCCCGCGCCACGATTGAGGTTATTACGTTGTAAGGCAGCCACGACGTCTTGAAATCCCAATCCGTAGGCGAGGAGCTTTTTGGGTTGTGGAGTGACGTGGAACTGTTTCTCATAGCCACCGACCGTGTTCACTTCGGTGACGCCGGGAACCAACACCAGTTGCGGACGGATAATCCAATCCTGAACGGTGCGCAGGGCGGTGGCGTCGTAGGGGGAACCGTCATTTTGGCGGGCGTCGGGCTGTGCACTGACGCTGTACATGAAGATTTCACCCAGACCGGTAGCGATGGGCCCCATGGCTGGTTCCAAACCGGGCGGTAATTGGCTTTTGATCTGGTTCAGGCGTTCGTTGATGAGGTTGCGGGCGAAGTAGATATTCGTGCCGTCTTCGAATACCACCGTGACCTGCGAGAGTCCGTAGCGCGAAAGGGAACGCGTGTAGGCTAACCGCGGTAGGCCCGCCAGCGCGGTCTCGACCGGGTAGGTAATGCGCTGTTCGGCTTCCAGCGGGGAGTAGCCGGGTGCTTCCGTGTTGATTTGCACCTGGACGTTGGTGATGTCCGGTACCGCATCGATGGGCAAACGCTGGTAGTTCCAGACACCGAGCCCGGACACGGCGCCCACCAGAAGTAATACCAGCCAGCGACGCTGGATGACGTGATGGAGTAGCGTATCGATCATGGAAGTGACTCAGTGCTCGTGTGATGCGCCGGACTTTTCAATGTCCGCCTTGATCAGGTAGCTGTTACCCACGACGTATTCCGTGCCGGGCTTCAGGCCGGATAGGACTTCGCTCATGTGCGCATCCCGGCGACCCAGCTCGACCATACGAACCTCATAGGTATCGCCAAACTTGGCAAACACCACGGTGAAATCACGGAAACGTTGCAGCGCGCGGTTGTCGACAATCAGTTCCGCGGGCGCATCGGAGACAACGACCTCCGCTTCCAGCCACTGCCCCGTGGGCCATATTCTCTGAGTGTTGTCCAGCGTCACGCGGGCAATGGTGGCCGGGCCGGGACGGCCGATGGGGGAACGGTAGGTGATGGTTGACTCGGTCACGGCACCGCCCGCCTGAAGGCGTACCTGTTGACCGACACGAATCCGATCCGCCTGCTCTGGAAACACCGCCAAATCGGCCCAAACGGTGGAAAGATCGGTGACCGTCATCAGGGTTTGGTCGCCGGCGATCTCGCCCGGGTTGGCCATACGGTCGGTAACTTCGCCGGCGATAGGCGATTCCAGCGTGTAGTTGCGCAGGCTGGCATCGGCCTCGATGGTCAGCAAGCGCTCGCCGACTTTCACCGAATCTCCGACCTGCTTATGCACCGATCGAACCACTCCGGGAAATCTCGCCCGCACCGGGTGAACCTGAGTGGTGACGGGGACCACACGACCGTAAAGCCGGACCGTCTCCCGTATCGAACCCGATTGTGCCGACGCTGTGGTAATACCGGCTTGCTCGGCGATCCGTTGTGGAATCGTAACCCGACCTTCGTGACTGGCGTAGGCCCAATGGTAATGCTCACCGCCGGCTCGCGCGTGAACCGTGACGTCGAACGAATGCGGTTCTGAGACCTCACCCTCGCCACGCAGGTAATTGCCTTCCGGTAGAAAGGTATAGCGGTCGATCTGGCCGCCGAGCCGCGCGAGTTCGACGGTGAGATCGACCGTTGTGGGATCGATCGGTTTTCCGTCCCGATACGGATAGACCCGAAATTCCGCCGGCACGCCACGCTCGTAGACCGTTATTTCCAGGGTCAGACCGTGACCGATCAGAAGTCTTCCACCGTGGGGGCCCTCGGGATTTTCCGCATGGTCATGGTGATCATGATCCTGGGGAGCGGCGTGGGAGGTCGTCGCCGCCGGGCTTTTGTGGGCATGATCCTCCGCGGCGCGTCCAGTGGACCAAGCGAGGCTGGAAATCACCAGAATCAGCGGGAACAAGCAGCTTCGTTGTGGCTTCACGATCATGATGAAGGCTCCTCACGAGCACTGAAGAGCGTCGGTTCCAGTGGCATACCGGCGAGGCGTTCGAGCTCGATACGGTTAATGTGAGCCGTTTCGGCTGCATCGATCAGAGATCGACGGGCATTCAGCAGCTCTCGTTGGGCCGCGGCGAATTCCTGGTAGCCATAGCGGCCACTTTCGTAGGCACGGCGCGTGTCGTTCAAAGCCGCCGTCAGCTGCGGGATGATTTCACCATGCAACACTTCGACGGCCGTCAGTGCGTGGATTCGCTCTTGATAAATGGAATACAGGCCTGATCGGATCTCGAGGATAGCGGCTTGACGGTCGTGTTCCGTCAACCGATAGCGGGCATCGGCCGCCATAATTTCGCCTTGCGAACGGGAGGCTGAAAACAAGGGCAGGCTGGCACCGAAGACCAAAGCCGTATCTTCGGTACCTTCTAAGCGCCGAAGACCGCCCGAAAACTCCACGCCTCCGCGGGATTGAGCTTCCGCGAGGCGCAGCTCAGCGTTGCGCATTCGTCGTCGTCGGTCGAACCGGGCGATGTCCGGATTGGCCTCGATGGTGGCCATCAGTCGATCCATATCGCCTGGCTCGCCCACCGCCAGCAAATCGCCCGTTGCCCGGTTAAAATTTGGACGGGATTCGCCCCACAAGCTGGCCAAGCGTACCCGGGCCGCACCAAGCTCATGTGCCGCGTGTTCGGCATCGAGCTCGGCTTGGGCCAGGGCCGCGCGGGCTCGCGCCCGCTCGGCCTGGGGCGATTGCCCCGCACGAACCCGTCGCTCCACCGATTCCAGCGTTCGCCGGCTAAGAGCGGTGGCCTCGGTCGCCAATGCCAATCGCTCCTGATCAGCGCGAACATGTACAAATCGGCGGGCAACCGTGGCCAGTAGATCCAGTTGCACCGACTGCTGCTCCGTTTCAAGCAAATCTTGTCGGCTACCCGCGACAGACACCCGTGCGGTTTGCTGGCCACCCAATTCCACCACGTGTGAAAGCGCTAGGGTCAACTCGGCCTGCTCGGTACCTTCCAGCGTGCCGGTACCAGCCACGTTTTCAATACCCACCCGGAGTTTGAGTGGTGGCCGAAGCCCTGCGGTTTTGTGTTCCGCAAGCAGTTCCTCTCGGCGAACACGGAACGTTTTCAACGCCGGGTTGTTCTCCAGGGTGGCGTGCATTGCCGCAGCAAGCGTCAACGGTGCGCCCGCGTGACGGTCGTCGGCCGCCGCCAGAATCGACCACCCGAGGGCGGACAAGGCGGCGACTATCAATAGTATTCGGGTCATGAACCCCTCCATTCCTGAATCGTGCTGACGCGCGCGCGGGGCGCCGTATTCTCAATACGGTCGGTTCGATTGAAAAGCGCGAAGATCTCAGATTGACCCGCGTCGCCGTAGGACCGCTCAAGGCCGTTTCCGTCGTCATTGATTTCGTTTCTACGGGCGATGACGATGCCACACGTTCCGTACGCGAACTCGAAGAGCGACGGAACTCAAACGGTCAGAGTGATCGGAGGCTCAATCCGACGATGATCAGAAGGCAGGGGGGGCCCGGAGGGGAGGGCGTTGTGTCCAAGCGGAACGAAAGGGAGGCGGCCGCGCGTCTACCACTCGGACGACACGGCGAATCGTCAATAGGAACAGGACGAATATCAGCACCGGGAGCAGGGCATGATACTTCTCACTGGCTTTGGACATCACCGGGATGGGAAGATCGACGTCCGGATCGGAATGGCCTTTTTGGTCATGGTGGTGATCGGCGTGGCCTCCAAGCATGTCCATATGTGCCGGCACGGACATGCCAGGCTCCGGCGCACTGCATACATGCACGTGCACGCCGACCACACGTGTCATCACCAACGCGATGATCGCGACCCATAACCCTGTTTGGCGAAACCGATGCATCGTCTGATGATAGTACCCGTGTTCCAAACCCGTCCAGGTTTTTACGCCCATTGCACCCGTCAATGGGCACGGACCGGGCAGCAGGTCATCGCGCAATGGTTGATTAGGTCAACCGCTCAAGCCACTCCAGCATTTGTTCCGGGTTGTCGAATATCGGTTGGGATTTTTCCCCCGCAGCCATGATCTGATCCAGCTTGTCCTGTTGGGCGACAAGGCAGGCCTGTGCGTGGCGCGCGCGCCGTTTTTTGTTGTCTAGTTCTCGGTACATCCAAGCCCACGATACCGGTCCGCTGGCCAGCGTCGCCAAGACAGAGCGGATTTCGTCCAGGTTGTATCCCACAGATTGGGCATAACGAATCAAACGGATTCGGGTGACGTCCGCCGGACTGAACAGCCGATATTGGTTATCTGGATGGCGCTGGGGGTTAAGTAATCCGATGCGTGCGTAGTAGCGCACAACATGTGGGGGGACCCCGGCGCGTTTGGCAATTTCGTTAACGACCATACGCTTGCTCCTTTGTTTATACCGAAAGTCAACAAAGAAGCGAAACTCACAAACGGATACGCGCACTCTCGAGGTAGACGGGTGGTCCTGATGGTGTGCGCGAATCGAGATGGTCTCGCGGAATTCGCGCGATCCCGTCGGGGTTGATCGCGAATGCTGCAAGTAACAGGATTGTTTTGTCCAGGGGCATCGGCGGGGATAAGTCCCTTTTATCCGGTGCCTGTGCGATGCTGGCGGTGTCACAGCTCATGGATCGATCGACCAGGGCGACGATACAGTTATCCGTCGGTGGGCTTGGCTGCGTCTCAGCTAGGCTATGGTCGGAATGACCGATTGTTTGGCAGTGGGGGGCGCGTTGTGTTTGATCGACATGGGCGCAGGCGACCGTCAGCGGACCGTAGAACAACACGCACAGGAGTATCCATGAACAGAGCCATTGGTGCGAGACGATGCAGAGTCTGATCGCGTGCATGCAAGAATTCTAGTTCAAGACGAACGCTGTGGGAAACACAGACGACAGAATCCCAAAACTTGCGACAGGCCTAGAAATGAGTTCGTCTGAGCAGCCTACTTCTGAGGACACCGATGCATCGAAATCCGCCCAATATGTGAGCAGGTTCTCGGTGCCGAAGATGGACTGTCCATCGGAAGAGCGCATGATCCGTCTGGCGCTTGAGACGATCGCGGGATGGCATGGAATCCACTGCGACCTGGATAAACGGACGGTGGATGTTTTCCATGACGGACCCATCGCCCCCATCACTGAGCGGCTCGCCGGATTAGGCCTTGGCGCCGTGCTCACAGAAACTCGTGAAACCCAAACCGATGATTTAACCCGCCTACGTGCTACCACAAAGGATGACGCGGCTGAAGCCCGGACGCTGCGGATACTGCTGGTTATTAACGGGGCGATGTTCGGGCTTGAGCTGATCGCAGGCTTGCTCGCCCAATCTGCCGGATTGATCGCGGACTCGCTGGATATGTTCGCCGATGCGGCGGTATACGGTGTTGCCCTGGGTGCCGTTGGACGAGGCGGAGCGGCCAAGGTGAGAGCGGCGCGGGTGGCCGGGATTTTGCAGTTAACGATGGCTATCGGACTGCTCTTCGAGGTGGGTCGACGGGTTCTATTCGGGAGTGACCCTTTATCGGCGCTGATGATCTTGATCGGCTTGCTGGCCTTGTCGGCCAATGTGCTTTGTTTGATGCTGATTCATCGTTACCGCGACGGTGGTGTGCACATGAAAGCGAGCTGGATATTCTCGGCCAACGATGTTCTTGCCAATATCGGTGTGATCGTTGCCGGCCTGCTGGTTTGCTACAGCGGGTCGCGCTATCCTGATTTGATCATCGGGACGCTCATCGGGTTGGTCGTCTTGCTCGGCGCCTTTCGTATTATGCGATTGAAGAGCTAATGCGCACCGCCGGTGGTAGCCAGCGAACGGAAGAAGAGGTGGTAGAGCATGGAAGATCAGCAAAAATATCGCTTGCTACGGGTGGTGATGGTTATCGTGGGTTTGGCTTTACTGGTCGCTACGCCCATCGGCTTGGAATTGTGGCCGGCTGGCTTTCGATGGATGACGCCCGCACCGCATCCCGCCTACGAGCATATGATTTGGGCCATGTTTGCCGCCAATGGGATTGCGCTGTTGATGGCGGTGCGTGATCCGCGCCGGGATCGGATCATTATTGACTTCACGATTATTTCAATGACCTTGCATGGTTTGGTGATGGCCTATGATGCAATCGCCGTGGGTGAACCCATGCACCTATTGGGCGACGTCCCGGCGCTGCTGGCATTGGCTGCTTTATTCTTTTGGCTGCGGCCCAAACGCGTTGAGGCCGTATGACAGACATAGCGATTGGTGGTTGAAGCGGGTAGGCTTATCACACGGGAACCTGAATCCATCGGCGGAAGGTCAGTGGTCAGGCGTCATCGACCCGATGACGGTGGCTGGGTGAGGCCGTGGCTGGCGACGCGATGGCAGAATCTCCACGGAGATGACAGCGGTGCATGCGAAAACTAAAGCGGCCAACGTGACGTGCCCGATTAATTCGCCCGTACGGCGCAACGCTGTGATTCCCACGTCGCAGCATGCCGGGCAACGTCGCGCTGTGAGACAGATTCTCGGCCACGCGGAAATCCAGCCTAAGTTGGTCGTCGGTGCGCCGGACGACAAGTACGAACGGGAGGCCGATCGCATGGCCGATGCGGTGATGCGAATGCCAGCACCCGCACCACACTCACAAAACGCCGCGCCGTGCCCATCCTGTGAAGCGCAGCATCAAGAGCTTGAACAGGTTCAAACAGCACTATCTCAGAGCGGACCGAACAGCCGGGATGTGCAGGGATCTTTTGCCGCCGACGCGGGCATCGAGACCACCATTCGATCCATCCGCGGCGGCGGACAGCCATTGCCGTCGGAATTGCGGCGTTTTTACGAGCCTCGTTTCGGCTACCGTTTCGACCATGTGCGATTGCACACCGGTGATCAGGCCGCCCGGACTTCCCAGGCCATCCATGCCCGCGCCTTTACTTTGGGCCCGGATATCGTGTTCGGGCCCGGACAATTCGCGCCGCAAACCGCTTCCGGTCGTCACTTGCTGGCTCATGAGCTGACCCACGTCATCCAGCAGGGGCCTATTGGACGAGATATTCAACGCCAGGACGAGCCGAACCTATCCCAATCTCTACCGTCGCCGGACTTCGATCTGAGTTGGCAGCCCCCACCTGTCACCTTCGGCGGCCTGGATCTTAGCCTCGATCTCAGTCTGGGGACGCTAGACCCCACCGGAGAGCTGGCCATCTATAACTGGTTGTTGATGGATCCGGATCTGTTCGAACTGATGTTGACGGGCAACATCCCAAGTGCCCGCTACAATTTGTTCAGCCTCACGCCCTGGGCCGACACGCTGCTGGATCCCACGCCCTGGTGGCTGCTCATGCCGCCACCCAGTGCAGAGGAAGAATCGGCGCCCAGTGTGCCGGGCGGTGCCACCTTGTTCTCCGCCGGCCCGGCCCGTTTCCGGGTGTTGTTTGAGCAGCCCAGCATTCCGGAACCGGAAAGTTTACAGCGCATCAATGCCATCCTGAATCCGCCGAGCGGTCTGGATACCGGCGGCATGATCAAAGGATTGATTACGGCGTTTCTGACCACCACGCCGCCCGGTAAACAGATACTCCGGGGCATCACCGGCGCACTGGGTTCGAGCGAAGAATCCTCCGGCGGCGCCAGCTTCCACATCGATCTGAATTTACTGCCAACGCCGATATTGCAGGGTGAGCCACCCGCATTTCAATTGATGTTCGAGATCCGGCATTGATTAATGATTTCCAGACTTGGAATCGTCGCCGAGTGCATTGATAAGGGGCACCGTCGGCCCCACTATTGAGTTCATCAACGATCGGCCATCTGAAACAGATCGGCGATCTCATCTCACCATCGCTTCGGGGATTGTTCATGTCGACACGCGACCTGGAAGAGCTCATGTGGGCTCGCGCCCTGGAAATGATCGGCCGTGCCGAGCGTTTGCAGCGGCAGTTCTTTCAACCCGGACGCGCGGGCGCCGTAAGGGCGGTTTGGGAACCCCCCGTAGACGTCTACGAGTCCCATGACACGATACGGATACTGGTCGCGTTGCCGGGGGTTGCGCCGTCGGAGGTGGTGGTCACCGTCGAAGACGGGGCCGTGACGATTTCGGGCGAACGCCGCTTGCCATCCGGCGTGCGCTCCGCCGGAACCGCCATCCACCGATTGGAGATCCCGCACGGTCGGTTCGAGCGCCGGTTGCCGCTTCCGACCAGACCACTCGAAGTCGTGGGGAGTGAGTTAGCCAACGGCTGCCTGGAAATTCTATTACGCAAGATATAAACGTCATGAAAGAACACGACATCAAGGACATGGTACCGAGCCCGTCGCAAGCGGCGGATGAGGTTGAAAGCGTCCGTCTGCCGGAAGATGTGCTGATCATCATCCCCGTCCGGAACCTCGTTCTTTTTCCGGGCATTGTGATGCCCATCGCCGTGGGTCGGGAGCAATCCATCGCAGCGGCACAAGAAGCGGCCCGCACCGAGCGACCGGTTGGTTTGCTGTTACAACGAGATGCCGAAGTCGATCAGCCGGAACCGACAGACCTCTATACCGTCGGCACTGCCGCAAGCATTCTGCGTTACGTGACCGATCCCGACGGTGGACATCATCTCGTCTGCCATGGCGATAAGCGTTTTCGAGTGGTGGATTTTATCCCCGGCCAACCATTCCTGCTGGCGCGCGTGGAACGTCTTCCGGATGATGAACAAGTCACTCATCAGGCAGAAGCCTTGGCCCATCACTTACGCGATCAAGCCGTTGAAGCAGTCAGCCTGTTGCCTCAGGCGCCGCCGGAGATGGCAAAAGCCCTGCGCTCAATTACTTCCGCCACGGCACTGGGTGACATCGTGGCCGGCTATCTGGACGTCACCCCGCAGGAGAAGCAGGAGATTCTGCAAACCCTGGATACCGAAACGCGCTTGCAGCGGATTCGCCAGCTGCTCGATCACCGAGTCGAGGTGCTGCGTCTGCAGCGTCAAATCACCGAGCAAACCAAAGAAAGCCTGGATGAACGTCAGCGGGAAGCGGTGCTTCGAGAGCAACTGCGAACCATCCAACGAGAGCTCGGTGAGGATGGCGATCGAGCGGCGGAGGTCCAGGAGATCGCGCAGGCCATTACCGATGCCGGGATGCCCGAAGAGGTCGAGGCTCAAGCACGCAAGGAGTTGAAGCGGCTCGAGCGTATGCCGGAGGGTGCCGGTGAATACGGCATGCTCCGTACATATCTCGATTGGCTCATCGAGCTGCCCTGGTCCAAGACGACCGCCGAGGCGATCGAGATCGACGCCGCCCGGCGGGTGCTCGATGAGGACCACTATGGCCTGGATAAGATCAAGCGCCGCATCCTGGAGCATCTGGCGGTTCGCAAGCTGAATCCAGAGGGTAAAAGTCCCATTTTGTGCTTTGTGGGGCCGCCCGGCGTGGGCAAGACGTCTTTGGGGCAAAGTATCGCCCGAGCCATGGGCAGACAGTTCGAGCGGGTCAGTCTCGGTGGCGTTCACGACGAGGCCGAGGTGCGCGGTCACCGGCGGACCTATATCGGGGCTTTGCCCGGCAACATGATCCAGGCCATCCGTAAAGCGGGCACGCGCAACCCGTTGATTATGCTTGATGAAATGGACAAGCTGGGCGCCGGCGTTCAGGGCGATCCTTCTGCCGCGCTGTTAGAGGTGTTGGACCCGGAACAAAACGCGACCTTCCGCGACAACTATCTGGCCGTGCCGTTCGATTTGTCGAAAGTCATGTTCATCGGTACCGCCAACGTTCTGGACAACATCCCAGGACCGCTGCGCGACCGAATGGAAGTGATCGAGCTCCCGGGTTACACGGAAGCGGAGAAGGTGGAAATTGCCCGCCGCTATCTGGTCCCTCGGCAATTGAAAGGGACCGGTTTGACCGAGTCCCAGTGTGGCATATCGGATAGTGCTTTGCATCGCTTGGTTCAAGGCTATACGCGGGAGGCCGGCTGCCGAAACCTGGAACGCGAAATCGGGGCTATCTGCCGGAGCGTGGCCATGCGAATCGCCGAAGGCACAGTGGAGTCGGTTGGGGTGAATGCTGAAGACCTGCCGGATATCCTGGGGCCCGAGCGTTTCGAGAGCGAAGTGGCGATGCGAACCAGCGTGCCCGGCGTGGCCACCGGTTTGGCCTGGACGCCGGTGGGTGGCGATGTGCTGTTCATCGAAGCAAGCCGCGCCCCCGGAAAAGGGCGGCTTATCCTGACCGGCCAATTGGGCGAGGTGATGAAGGAGAGTGCGCAAGCGGCCTTGAGTCTGATCAAGTCCCGCGCGATGGATTTGGGTTTGGAACCGGCGATGTTCGATAATAGCGATATTCACGTCCATGTTCCCGCAGGCGCCATACCCAAAGACGGGCCCAGTGCGGGCGTCGCTATGTTCACCGCACTGTTGTCTCTGTTGACCGAGCGAACGGTTCGTCACGACGTCGCCATGACCGGTGAGATCACCCTTCGGGGTTTGGTTCTGCCCGTGGGCGGTATCAAAGAAAAAGTATTGGCGGCCCACCGTGCGGGAATCAAGAAAGTACTGCTGCCGGCGCGCAATCGCAAAGACTACGAAGATATTCCCCAAAACGCCCGAGAACAGCTTGAATTTGTGTGGCTGGAGACGGTCGATCAGGTCATAAGCGAGGCGTTGGGTGAAGAAATTCGAGTTGCCCATGCCGATGCCGTCTAAGCGATGAACAACCGATGTGCTTAAGAGCCGAAGTGTACGGGAGAGAGGGTGAATTGAAACATCAGAAATGGAATCGGACACGTGGAGCGGTGCCGACTTGGGGATACCCATAAACTAACAACTCGCGCCAGTGGGAAGGGAGTCCGTCAATGAGCAGGTGGTGCCGATCCGAGGGTTTGGTGAGCACGCAATTGAATTGGCGGGAGTCGGCGCCGTGTTGGAACCGGGCGATGAGTTAGGTTTGGTCGTTCAGAGTGCCAACCGCTTTTTTCTCAAAAGCGATATCCACGGGGCGGCCTATCCGGTTTCCGTTGCCGGTCAGGTCCGTTTACCTACCGTACGTTGAGTCGCCGAGGGGTCGTGACGCCGAGATTCCTCAACTACCCTTCTTTCTTGCGTTTGGCGCCGAACTGCTCCAACACGCTGGTGAGGAGTTGCTCTGCGGAAGTGGGTCGGGCGAAGAAGAAACCTTGAATGCTGTCGCAACCCCAATCCGAGAGCATCTTGAACTGATAGGCATTTTCCACGCCTTCGGCGACCACGTGAATGTTGAGGCTGCGTCCCAAGCCGATAATCGCCGAGGTAATCGCGGCGTCGTTGGGATCGATGGTAATATCACGCACGAACTCGCGGTCGATTTTCAGCTTGTCGATGGGGAATCGTTTGAGATAACCCAAAGACGAATAGCCGGTGCCGAAATCGTCTACGGCGATGGCGATGCCGGCATCCTTCAGTTCACGCAGTGTACGCAGCGTGCTGTCCAGGTCTTGGAGCAGGACATGTTCGGTCAGCTCCAGTTCCAGGGCGGTGCCTTCCAGGGTCGATTGCCGTAATGCTCGGAGAACAATGTTTCGCAGATCGCCATGCTGGAACTGCAAGGCGGACAGGTTTACGGCGACCGGCACATGAGGCAATCCGGTTTGTCGCCAGGCATTGTTTTGACGGCAGGCTTCCTCAATCACCCATTGTCCCAACGGCACGATGAGACCCGATTCTTCAGCAACCGGAATGAACTGCTCCGGATGGATGATGCCGAGTTCCGGCGTCACCCAGCGCAGCAGCGCTTCCACGCCCAATATCCGTCCGGATAGCGCATCGATCTGCGGCTGATAATGCAAGGTGAATTCGCCGTTATCCAGCGCCTTTCGTAAGCGGTTTTCCATGGCCAGACGTTCTTTGGCGCGTTCCGCCATGTCCCGACTGAAGAATCGAATATTGGCTCTGCCCCGTTCCTTGGCCGCATACATCGCAGTGTCGGCGTTTTTGATCAATGTTGGACCATCCCGGCCGTCACGCGGATACAAGGCCACGCCAATGCTGGGTGTGATGTTGAGCTGTAAGCCGCGAACTTCGTAAGGCTGCCCGATCACCTCCAGCAGATGTTCGGCAATGGAGACCACCCGGTCTAAATTGCGGATATCCGGAAGCAGGATGATGAACTCATCGCCGCCTTGCCGGGCAACCGTATCGGACTGCCGAAGGCAGGATTTCAGCCGTTGTCCCACCGACATGAGCAAACGGTCGCCCACGTCGTGTCCCAGGGAATCGTTAATGGTTTTGAATCGATCCAGATCAAGGAACAAGATGGCTAAGTGAGAACCGGAGCGACGCGCACTTAACAGCGCCTTTTCCAATAAACCATCCAGCATGGTTCGGTTCGGCAATCCGGTGAGTGGATCGTGATTGGCGAGGTAGTTGATCCGGTCCGCGTCACGTTTACGGTCCGTGATATCCGAGAACATGGCGATGTAATGGGTCGGCCCCCCCCGTTTGTTCGTCACAGCGCTGACCGTTAACCAAATGGGGAACGCATCGCCACTTTTGCGTCGGCACCAACCTTCGCCTTGCCAGTGTCCCTGCTCGGCACTGGTGCGAGCTTCCCGGTAAAGCGCTTGTGATTGGGGTGGGTACAGGATTTCCGAAGGTTGTCCGACTAGGTCTGCCGCGGAATAGCCAGTCATTTTCGACAAGGCCGGATTGATAGAGATGATCCGGCGATCTTTGTCTGTGACGCAAATTGCTTCCGCCGAGGAGGCAAGTACTTCCGCTGACAGTCGAAGTTCTCGTTCCGCACTGACCAGATCCGTAATGTCTCTTAGCACATTGGTGTAAATTCGTTGGCCATCCAGCTCCGTGCGCGTCATTGAGACTTCCAGCGGAAACTCACTCCCGTCGGCCCGTCGCCCGTAAACACGAACCGGCTTAGCGCGCACCAGACTCCCATTTTCGGAATCAGGTAGCGTTTTAACCCATGTCCGGTATCCGGCGTGGAGCTTGTTCGGGATTAAATCCCAGATTGGCCGACCGGCGATCTCGTCGGCTTTGAAATGGAACATGTCTTCGGCGGCCGAGTTAAACAGGATGATCTTGTTGTTCTCATCAAGCGCGACAATGGCATCCATGGTGGAGTTGAGAATCGTCGAGCGCATCGCTTCACTGGCTTTGAGCGCGTTCTCAGCATTTTTTCGCTCCGTGATATCCGTGTGGGTGCCGATGATCCGCTTCGGCAGACCCTCGTCCGTCCAATCAACGATTTTTCCCCGATCGAGTATCCAGATGTAATTCCCGTCTCGCGCCCGCAGACGATACTCCACCGCGTAGGTCGGCGTTTTTCGTTCTCGCAGATAAGCGATAATGGTATTGTAGGCGTGTGATCGGTCCTCCGGGTGGAGCCGAGAGTCCCACTCCGAGAGATCGTTGACCAACTCATCCGGCGCATAACCGAGCATATCTTTCCATCGGTTGGAATAAAAAACCGAGTTGGTCTGAACATCCCAGTCCCACACGCCCTCGTCGGCACCCTCTAACGCGAATTGCCAACGGGCTTCGCTTTCGATCAGTGCCTGTTCGGCCAACTTGCGTTCCGTAATATCCTGACAAATACCGTAGACGCGTTGGGTCCGATGGTCGGCACCCCGTTCCGCATAGGTCACCGAATGAACCCAACGCTCGGTCTCGTCGGGCAGGATGATGCGGTAATCGAACTCTACTTGGTCCAGACCCTTAACCATTTCTTGCAAGTACTGGAGATGTTGCACTTTGTCATCGGGGTGCACGCGCTCTAGGAGTTGCTGGTGCGATACTCCCGGGTGGTCAGCCGGATAGCCGAAAATTCGTTTGGCTTCATCGGTGGCGTCGATGTGTTGTCCTTCTGTATCCATCCACCAGTAGCCTAGATGGGCGAGTTTCTGCGCTTCGGCCAGTTGTGATTCTCGTTCCCTGAGCGCTTGCTCTGCGCGCTGTCGCGCCTGGTTTTGGAACAGCACGTCAAGTGCAAACGAAACGTCTTCGCTAAGAGATGACAACAGCGACACCGTATCGGAATCCAAACCGCTGGCATCTTCCGCATAGACGGCGAGCACACCGATGGTCCTAGATCCAACCTGAAGGGGGAAGGCACCGGTGCTGCCGAAGCGCAAATTGCCGTGACGGTTCGCCCAAGTTGCAGCGACACGGTCCAGCTCCTCCGGGGATGGGTTCTGAATCGTATGCAATACGCCTGTGCGAGCGACGATGGCGGGGGATGAGAGGTCAGCGGAGGCCGATGTATCCAGGTCCACTGCGAGATCGGCCAAAAAAGTTTGGTACATGCCACAAGCCGTGGGCTTAATGGTGTTCGAATCCGGGTCGATAACGCCGATCCACGTCAACGGAAAATCCCCGAACTCACTGAGTATTCGGCAAATCTCCATGAACAAAGCGTCTTGATTTTGTGCCCGGACGATCGCTCGACGGGCATGACTTAACGTATCGTATAGGCGGGTTGTCCGGGCCAGACTGTCTTCCGTTCGCCGTCGGTCAGTGATTTCACGACCGATCACGCAAACGCGGGCGGTGGACCCATCTCCCTCGGGTATCGGGGAAAGTGCCAACTCGAAAATCGTCGATGAAGCGTCTGTTCCTGTATCGGTGACCTCAATTACGCTGGCCGACTGGCTATCGATGACATTTTGCAGTGCGCGGTTGATGGTTTCCCTGCAAGCTGCTGACCACAGCTCAGCGAACTTTCGGCGAGGAAGGCGGCCGCTAGCCAATTTCAGCGTTGATCTCGCGGCTTCGTTAGCGTAAGCAAGACGACCTGAATCCGTCAGGAGAAAGATACTATCGGTAGTCGAGGCAAGAATAGCCTCTAGAAAAGACCGGTGAATGATTTCATCCTCCAGATCGCTCCACACTAAATTGGTCGCTCGGACCAATCGTGATTCATTATTATTTTGCCCGCTGTTCGACATTCCTCCAAGCGTGAAGAACATCGCGACACGGTTTGATGGAGCCGTTTCTAAGCTTTATGCAACAGACAGTTACCCACTATAACACAGCTCACGCAGGAGGAAAGAGATCGGTTCACATGACGCGCTGATGGGTTGTGGCCAATACCCGGGCTTCTGACCAAGGACGATTGTGCAATGAGAGGTACCCAGCCAGTTGCCCTGCCTCCGCGGAGCACCCGGCCGGGTAACGTCCCGATTCAGGCTACGATGTGGTGTTTTCCGATGAGTCGCACGCTGCTCGCTCTCGGTCCGTCGTCACCCATATCTTCACAGAAACGCACTTCGGCACCTTCGGCGAGTTGATCGAAGGAGGCGCCCAAAATGCTGTTTCGATGAAAATAAAGCTCTCTGCCTTCCGGAGTTACGATCTGACCATAGTCCATTTCCGGGAACAGGACTTTGATGCGACCGTGTGGGGGCGCGTCGTGGTATTTCACTTGACCTTTTTGCTTGCGGGCATAGTTTTCAAGCTGTCGTTGCATGGCACTAAATGCGTCCCGAATGGCAACGTAGGCGTCCTCATGCGCTTGTTTGGCCGCAGGATTGCGATTGACGACCAGTTCGGTACCCGGGACAGTCAAGTCGATCCGAATATGATAGATCTTTCCCTTATGATGGTGCTGATGGGGTGCCTCCACGATCACACGGCAGGCGATGATACGGTCGTAGACTTGTTCTAGTTTTCGAAGCTTGTTATCGATTGTTTGTTCGAGTGCGGGTGTGGCCGGTAGGTTGCGAAATGTGACTTGTGGTATTGATTGCATGGTCTGCCTCTCGCTGTTGCCGTGCCCCGCTCAGGGGCTTCAGATGTCGCTGCCAGGTGGCTGCATTCGCAGCTTTATTGTCGATATGTTACCGCGCATGCTGTCGGGTGACGTTGATAACCACCAAACCGAGCAAGTCGATGTTGCGATATCGACCTACTTCTATAGTTATAGATAAGACAATCGGCTTGAGCGAGAAATGACGACGATCAATCCAATTGAGCTCTTTCCTATCGAAAGGGTGGATGGCGGCCAGCCCTGGCCCACGCACGCATGAGAGAGAACCCCAAGAGCGCGGTGGACCTTAGCACATGAAATGCTATCTGATTCGGCACGCAATTGCCGACACGCTACCCCCGGGATCGGAGATGAAGGACTTCGATCGAGCGCTCACCCCGCAAGGTCGCAAGCGGATGGAACGGGTGTCTGCCGGACTCACCGAACTAGGATTTGCTCCTCAGCACATCGTAACCAGCCCGTTAACGCGAGCTCGTCAAACCGCAGTTCTGTTGGCACGGCGGTTTACCTTCGCCCAGCTGCGAGTGGAACCCCAATTGGCGCCCGAGGGGAGTTTCAAACGTTTAGTGAAAGCTTTCAACGAAACCGTTGCGGACGAAGTGGCTTTGGTTGGGCATCAACCCGACCTCGGGCAACTCGCATCGTGGTTACTGACAGGCTCACGCCATGATTGCCAGCTACCGTTCAAGAAGGGGGGTGTTGCCTGCTTGGGCTTGGGCGATCAGATGCAACCAGGGCGCGCAACGCTCCATTGGTTTTTAACGCCCAAGCAGCTCCGGTTGATCGCCAAACCCTGATCATCCCACGGTGAGTTTCAACCGCATAGCAAGCTCCTCCCACAATGCAACGTAGGCCGCCTGAACAGGAGAGTGCGGCGAATATGCGCCGACCGGTGCCTGGTGTTGTCCCATTTGTTCTACCACAGACGCATAGGGAATATACGCGCTAAGAAGGTTAATCAGTTCCCGCGGCGGATTTTCCAGCCATTGTTTGTGGAGCTTGCGCCGACGATCAACCATCGAAAAAAACGGGTGCAGTTTCCGCCGCGGGATCTTATGTTTCTTAAAAAACGCTACGATCTGGTCATATGCCCGGATCGATAACGGTGTGGGTATCAACGGCAGCAGAATCGCATCCGTGGTGGCGAATATATTCTCGGAGAGCGTTGAAAAACTGGGTGGGCAATCCAAGACCAGCAGATCATAGGATTTGTTCAACGGTTCGAGCACCTCGGCCAGAACCTCGGCGGAATTCTTCCTGTCACTGATCATAAGATCCATGTCCCGATACGATTCATCCGCAGGAATCAAAGACAAGTTGTCGTATTCGGTGGGTTGTGCTTGCTTGCCGAGCGATTTTTTGCCCGTAATCAGTTTTTTCGTTTTGACCGAGAGTTTCGGGTCGACGCGAAGATAGAAACTCGACGCCCCTTGTTGATCGAGGTCCCAAAAAACTGTTTTCAACCCTGATCTGGCGGCGATCCAGGCGATATTGACGGCGGTGGCCGTCTTGCCGACGCCGCCTTTAAGGTTATAGAACGCTATGGTTTTCATCATGATTCCTAATCCACGGTCGATGGGGATGCGGCGATCAGCTACTCGCAACCATCCCTTCCAAACCGTATTCCCGCTCCTGGATCCACGCGATCCAAAAGGATTCCATACGCCGGACGAAACACTCCGGACTATCGGCGAACAACCGTCTGCCCAAGATCTCGGCGTGGCTTCGAAGTTCTGCTTGCCGGCGCCCAATCAACCCCAGCATTTGATGCATCGCTTCTTCCCGAATGAACTCGTTTTCATGTTGCAGCACCACCAGCCTTAACACGGCCAGATCATGATCATCGCCCAGAAGATCGGACAAGTGCTTCAAACCGGCTTGCCTTTGGGACATGTGATCAGACCAAACTTTCTTCAGCAGCTTGGTGTGATACCACTGGTCCTTAACGCGCTTTCGCCACTCGTGGAATTGTTCCGCGGTGGGTTGCTCGAAGGCGCTTTGGTAACCACGGCGTCCGCGGCCGTAGATTCGCTCCAAACCGCTCGCCAGGGTGTCGAAACCGGCGGAAGGGAAAGTCCACGCGCTCACGCGCGTGCTTGCCTGCAGTAGGACCCGGCGCAAATTCCCGGTTTTGACCGATAGATCCTGGTCTCCTGTTGAGATGGCATCAAGCCGTTGCTCAAGCACCCTTCGAAACTCGGGTATACCCTGTGCCTGCATCTGAGCATCGAATCGAATATGGAGTTTATCGTAGGCCTCCAACATGGCTTGGGCATCGCGCACTTGAGACAGACTTCGTGCCACGTCTCTAAACCATGCATTTTCCATTGCATATGTGTCACCCAGTTGGTTGCGGACCAGTCGCAGGACGGCGCGGATTTCTTTGAAACGTTTGCGGGCTTCGTGAATTCCTTCGTGTTGATCCGCTCCCTTTCTTTTGAGTTCGCGTCTCGCGCTATCGATGCATTCGATAACCACACGTTGGATTTCTTGGGGAACGGAACTTGGATCGTCGAGTCGGTAGGCCATTGGCTAATAAATTCAAAAATGTAACAAAATTGTAATGCTTTATAACAGAAACGAACGGTGCGATGTCACCGTGCTACTCGGTTGGAAAACATTCATGCGGCTCGCGAAAAAATATCGCCGGCAGGACGGCAGGATTACGATGCGCGTTCACAAAACGAGGGCGGGATGAGAGGCGGCTTGTTTTTTGGCAGTCGCCGTCAGTTCGGCTGCAGCGTCGCGACGATTCCCATCCCCTCGAGCCAGATTCGACCAATTTCCCGATAACACGTGTCTTCGTGCTTTTGCCATTGGGTTTTGATCGGCGGCGTATTCTCCAACGCCTCATGAAATGCCCGGAAAGGACCCTCGCCATCAAGCGCTTCGTTAAGTTTGCGTTTGAACGATGCGGGCTCGAGCGTTTCGACAAATTTCCGCATCATGTGGAGGACTTTTTCAGAGGTGATCGGCTCAATCCAGACGAACCGGTCCGGATTGGCATGGATGCCTTCGAAATCAGGCTCGCCCGTCAGCTCTGGGTCGGGCACCGCGATGATCTCTCCGGTGCGGCGGTCAAGGTACCACTCAGATTCGTCGTGAGCTTGGAGCGCCAAACGAAGCGCCTCCGGGTCGATGGTCAGTGGCGTCATGTGGAGTCCAAAAGAGAGGGCCAACACGATTTGGCCTTTACCATACATCGTGGGTCTTACACGGGAGACCGTCAAGTAGCGATACTGGGTGGTCTTGATGGGACTCAGTTCAGAATCATCACCGCGTGCGTGGTGATGCCCGCTATGATGGGTAGTATTGCGCTGGCCGCCAGCCGACGGACGATGAAACCGAAGCCCATGAGTGGCAGTTCGAATACCAATACGCGATGAAAGGCCAGGGTAGACCAACTGGTCAGCAAGGCCACCAGTTGCGGCGTGCCGGCACCGGCATCAAACAGCGCAACTGCCAGTGGGAATGCGAATATCGGACCGCCGGGCATCAGGCTTCCAAGCAACGAGGCCAATGCAATTCCTTTCAAGCCGGAGCCTTGCCCCAGTATGCCGACGAGGTGATCGGTGGGAATGAGGTGGGATAGAAAACTGGCCGCCAACACCGCCAAGGGCAGCGGAATCAGCAGCGCTTTCATTTGCCCCCACGCTTCCACGGAGGCCTGTCGATGGGCCTGGGGATTCCTGCCTTGAGCGACGATCGCAAGGGCGATCAGAAGCATCGATAAGGTGATGAAAGCACTCAGCATCAGTGGGTGCTCTCCGAGCTTCGGAGACGATGAAGGCGAAACGCGCGGGCCGTGAATCCAGCCACGATGGGAAGCGGTAATGAGACGGCGTAGCGGAGCAATACAAAATCCCAGCCGAGAAAAGGAATCTCCCACACCAGGACCCGACTCAGGCCCAACACAGACCAAGCCGTTACGAATGCGACGCAGATTTCAAACGCGGCACCCGCCTGGTAGAGCGCTAGAACCAGCGGGAAAGCGGCAAAAGGTCCCCCTGGGGTGAGTGCGCCTGCCACCGTCGCGATCAGTAGTCCTCGAAGTCCACTGTTCGTCCCCAGCCAGCTCTCAACGGTTTGACGCGGCAAGAGCACCTGCGCGTATCCGGCGACCAGCAACGCGGCAACCAGGATGGGCATGATCAGCACAATGAGCTGCAAGCCTTCTCCGGTTGCCTCGATAACGGATTCAGCCCCTTGTGTTAGGTACAACCCCACCCCGGATAAGCCCGTCAAGAGCACGAAAAACAGGGTCATATGCCCGCGCTGGCGAGGTGAGTTCATGTTCTAATTGGATTGTTGTGTTGGATGGCACCACGGTGATGCCACTGTCAAACGGCTTGTCGAACGCATGATCCTAACACGTAATCCACCTGACTCGTTTCGGACTCAAAGTCTTTCGACGCCAACGATTCAAAGGGATCGAAAATATGAAAGTCACTGCAGAGATTTGCCTGGTTCCCATTGGGACCGATGTATCGTTATCTCCGTACATAACGGCTTGCGTTCGAGCACTCGAAGAGGCGGGACTAAATCCACAATTGCATGCCTACGGTACGAATATCGAAGGGACCTGGGATGAAGTATTCGATGCTTTGAGATCCTGCCACGAAATCGTCCACCGAATGGGTGCGCCGCGAATACTGACAACTCTGAAAGTGGGCACGCGAACCGACCGGGAACAGTCTTGTCAGGAGAAGATCGACAGCGTATCGGTCAAACTAGCGGACAGTTGAATTGGTAGAATCCAGGGGATGGTCAGGTCGCGCCCGTGTCGGCATATTTCCACAAACAATCGACCACGTGCGTATTGTGGAAACGATAGTTCCAATCGAACGCGAGCCCGAACCGTTGGGCGGCAAACCGCGCAATGGCCGCAGACCGAGAAACACCCATCTCACAGTGTACGATCAAGCGAGTGGGGCCATCCTCGAGCAGGTGCCAGCGATCGAGAAACGCGATGACCTGCTCGGCATGCGTATCGCTGAAAATGATACAAGGGCCAGGCAAGAGGTCGTCCCCTGGCCAGTCGTCAACCCTGACCAGATCATGGAACTGTAACCGGAGGATATCTCGCCAACCCTCGCTTATCGAAGCCGGAGGGCGATGAGGGTCGGTTACGGAGATGACACATCCGTCAGTATTCGGACTGAGTTGCTCAGCCGCGTAGCGAGAAGTGAAAACGACGTCGGTGAACATGTCAGTTTTATTTCGTTGCGCAAGAATGGTTAGCAAAACTCAACCGACTGCCGGGTCAGCGGCTCTGTCTTGTGGAATTGTCTGCTAGTTCGGAACAAAAATAAAGCACTGAGATGTAACCTGTCGCGAGGCTGAAAAAATGACCGAGCAAGGAATGCTTCCCCGCGGTGAGCGATTGAGGCGAGCCGTCAAATGGCTTTCAGAACAAGAACGCAAAGACTTGAAAACGGTGGAGGAGGCGTGTCGACGTTTTGATCTTTCTCCTTTGGAAGAAGACTTTCTCCTCAAATACTTTCTTGATCGCGGCCAGGATGAAATCTCGCCTTAACAGACACGCCGCTCGATTTCTCCATCCCCGCCGAACTTGGTCGCTGCGTGTTTCGGCTCAGGCGGCGCTTCTTAATCGACCGACAAAAATCAGCGAATCAGGGTAACAGGGCAGTTCGCCGCTTGTGTTACGCGCAGCGCCACGCTGCCGAGCAACAGCTCTCGAATGTTACCGGCTCCCCGCCGGCCGAGGATAATCAAATCGATCGGTTCGTTTTCGGCCATTGCCAGGATTTCCGTCGCAGGGTCGCCATCGCGCAAGGTGCACGCGATCTCCAAGGCACCGTGTAGCCGTGCCAAAGCTTCCGCCTCCGTCAGAATGGTCCGGCTTTGGGCCTCGGCGGATTCCGATAGGACGTCAAGCACGCTGGCGATTTCGGCCGTATCCCGTTGGTCTGCCGGTCGCGACTGCAAGTGTGTCAAGTAAGCCTGGAGTTGTTGCCGAGCGGGCACGGCTTTCTGGACAGTCATCAAGTTCAGGTCGCATGGCAATGCCGCGGCCATTTCGCTCGCGAAGATGATCGCACGGTTGGCGACGTCAGAGCCGTCCACAGGAACCAGAATACGGTTAATCATAAAGCTCTCTTGGTGTGATCAGATCGCATGTGCGAACGCTAACAGTGGTTACCACGAAGGGTCAGGATGGCAAACGGGGCCGCAGCGAGCAACAACGTCTCTGGCATTGCCCGTCGTCCGGAAAGCAGTGAATCCCTTCAATCCGGAATCATAGGCCTGCGAATACAAATCGCAAAAGCGACCGAAAGATTGCGCTTTGGGTACGTTCACCGTTTTCGAGATGGCATTGTCCACATAGGGTTGCAATGCGGCTTGCATGGCCAAATGATCTGCCGGTGCCAATCGATCCGCTTCCACAAACCAATCCGGCAATGGGCCGCTCGCGCTGTGACGGGCACGCCATAGACTGAACGCATAATCATCCAGAGCGTAGAACCGTTGCGTACCATCCGGCTGACGAATCGAACGCTCCTGATGGAAACCAAACACGGGCTCAATCCCGCTGGATACATTATCTGCCAACAGGCTAATGGTGCCGGCGGGAGCGAACGCAAGCAGATGGCTGTTTCGGATGCCGAAGGTGTAAATCGCGGATTTGAGATCATCGGGCAGCGTCTCGATGAATGCGCTTTCGAGATAAGCATCTCGATCAAAGAGCGAGAATGCGCCTTTCTCCCGCGCCAAATCGATTGAGGCGCGATAACTCGCATGACACACGACGCGGGCGATATTGGCGCCCACATCACGAGCGGCTTGCTGTCCATAATGCAGCCCCAGCATCAACAGTACGTCAGCCAAGCCGGTAATACCCAGTCCGATCCGGCGTTTCCTTTGAGCCTCGGTTTGCTGAGCGGGAAGGGGATAGCCGGAAACGTCGATCGCGTTGTCCAGCATGTGAACGCCGATGGTAGCCGTGTGTGCGATTCCGGACCAATCCAGTCGCGCACGCAAGGTGAATGGATCGCGGACAAAACGCGTGAGGTTAATCGAACCCAATACGCAGGCGCCGTATGGCGGTAATGGGACTTCTCCGCAGGGATTCGTTGCGGTGATGTGCTCACAGTAATGGAGGTTGTTGCTACGGTTTATTTGATCGATGAACAAAACACCGGGTTCGCCGGTTTCGTATGCGGACCGCATCAGAGCCCGCCAGATCTGACGAGCCGGGACACGTTTGTGCACTCGGCAAGGGACGGCAGCTTCGAATCCGGGCCATGGCCGCATCTGGATATCGCCGGACTCGCTCCGGGACTGGCTTGCGGGAAATACCAGGGACCAAGCCTGATCGGCTCGGACCGCCGCCATGAACTCATCAGTGATCAAAACGGAAAGATTGAAGTGGCTCAACCTTCCAGATTGGGCTTTTGCTTCGATGAAGCGCAAGACATCCGGATGATCACAACGCAAGGTGGCCATCATGGCGCCTCTTCGCGCGCCGGTCGAAAGCAAAGTCGCGCACATGGCATCCCAAACATGCATGAACGAGACCGGACCAGAAGCCGTGTTGCCCGTGTCCCCCGCAGTTTCGCCGAAGGGTCGAAGTGTGGAAAAGTCGTAACCGACGCCGCCGCCTTGCTGCATGGTTAGAGCGCCTTCCCGGAGCGCGGCGCAAATTCCGTCCAGGCTGTCGGCGATCCGCCCCATCACGAAACAGTTCATGAGGGTGACACGTCGCGCCGTTCCCGCACCGGCCAGGATTCGCCCACCGGGTAAGAAACGTAAATCCTTCATTACATCGAAAAAGCGATGGCGCCACTGATCGCCGTGGGTCTTCTCGCTTTGCGTCAGCGCCCGAGCGACTCGCCGCCAGGTATCCTGGGGGGTAGTGTCGCCAGTGTCGTTCGCCCGACGATCACGATAGCGGGTTTCCCAGATATGCTGTGCGATCTCTGTCTGAAAAGGCTCTTGCATCGTGTCGACCTGATTCGAAAGCCGATATCGGCGCGCGGCGAGGTCGCTATGTACGTTGAGTGGGCAGGTGATCGGGTAAGTGCTGACGAATCTGATCGGGGCTCTCGAATGGCATGAGATCCAAATCCAGCTCCAAGGTGACGTGTTGCATGACGGTGTTATCCAGCGCTTCACGCAGCAATCCGAGAAAATGAGGGGCCGCGATGAGAATCAAATGTTGGTAATCTCCGGTGTGCCGCGCCTCGGTAAGGTGACGCGAGAGCTCGCGCGCGAAGTCGACCTCGGCCTGCTCTTTGACCGAATGAGCCTTACCCATCGCATGCCGGCCCTGGCCAAAGCGATCGAAACTGCGACCGGGACGATCGCTTTCTTGGTCCCGTCCGGGCTGACGACCAGCGTCGTTGTCGAAGGTCGCGGTAAGACGAAGATCATCAGCCCCGGTGTCGGTCGCATAAATGCGCGCCCGTCCAGCATCGGCAGTAACAACCCAAAACCGGTTTTTCATAATCAAGTCCTCGCAAATCGGCTCCCAGCGCCCTGAAAAACGGGTGGAATCACATCAAACACTAGTGGAGAACCGAGCGTATTCAGTTGACGTGTATCAATGCCCCGCTACAAGCTTGGCATATTTTACGGCCGGATAACCAAGATTGGGGTAACGCCCCAATCGGTTGTAAGGAGTCCGAATCGTGTTCGTGAATCGTCAAGATGCGGCCAGGCGGTTGGCCGACGCATTAAAGGCTTACGCGGCCGACCGCCCGGTGGTGGTGGCGATACCGCGAGGCGCGGTGCCCATGGCGGCCACGATCGCCGAAGCGCTGCATGGTGATTTGGATGTCGTTTTGGTCCGCAAATTAGGCGCGCCGGGAAACCCTGAGTTTGCGATCGGTGCCGTGGACGAAGCGGGGCATGTCTATCAGCCCAAACATGCGGTCAGATTAAAAATACCCGCAGAATATCTGGCATCGGAGAAGGCGCATCAGTTGGCGACTTTGCGGCGTCGACGTGACCAATACACCCCCGGATTGAAACCGATTGACCTGACTGGGCGAACGGTGATCGTCGTCGACGACGGAATCGCCACCGGAGCGACCATGGTAGCGGCGCTGGACGCACTGAGGGCGCGAGACCCCAAGCGGCTTATTGCGGCGGTGGGTGTCGCTCCACCCGACACGCTGTATTTGATTGAGCAACATGCCGATGAGGTTGTGTGCCTTGAGGCACCGATCGAGTTTTACGCAGTCGGGCAGTTTTTTCAGGATTTTTCCCAGGTCGAGGACTCGGAAGTGGCAGAAACACTTCGACACTTTCGCGAGCCGCAACCCAATCAGAAATGATTTCTTATAAGGCCCGCCATTGAGTCAAACGTGATAAATTGCGGATCTATTTCCAAATGTGTTGCTGAGCCTTGTGCTTGATTGAACGTCATGTCTACTTTATCGACGCCGCGACGATCTGTCGTCAGCCGACGTGATCAGCCTATGACGTTGATCGACTTCTCAATATCCCCAGCGCAAAAGTCGGGCAGTATGTAGGATTCCCCCATACCATCTCCTAGCGGTTCACGCTAAAGTTTTTGCCAAATGACCGGCTACCTTATAGCGTCAGCGGCTATTCGCCGCCGCTTCGTAGCAGTACCTCATCAGGAACGCGGGCATGTCTGAAAATTCCGAAATCCGCATCTTGTACGTCGACGACTATGAGCCAGATCGGGTTCTGGTGCGTGATGCGCTCGAACGGAGCGGCGAACCGTTCACGCTGATCGAGGCGACGGGAAAGAGTGATTTCGAGTCCTGCTTAGATCAAGGCGGGTTCGAACTGGTGCTCAGCGATTTCAATATTCTCGGATTCGAGGGCTTGGAAGTTCTTCAAGCCGTGCAAGAACATCATCCAGACGTTCCGGTCATTATCGTCACCGGGACTGGGTCAGAAGAGGTCGCTGTCGCCGCTATGAAACGTGGGGCGGCCGATTACCTCATTAAGACGCCGGAACAGATTCGTCGCCTGCCGCACCTCATTCGAACCGCGATCATCCATCGTGAAGCGCAACGAGCGCGGGATCGCTTGGTGGCTATTTGTGAGGTGACATCAGACATTGTCGGAACCGCACGCCCCGATGGCCGCCTGACGTATATGAACACGGCGGGCAAGCGCTTTTTTGGCCTGACCGATTCCCAGATCCAAAACCGAAACGTGAGCGCGCTCCATCCACGTTGGGCGCTGGATCTGATTATGAATGATGGGATTCCAATGGCCATGCTGGAAGGCGTCTGGCACGGGGAAACCGCCATCATCGAAGCCAGCGGGGAGGAGGTTGCCGTATCCCAAGTCATCATCGCGCACAAAGATGCCCGTGGCCGTGTGCCGTTCTTGTCGACTGTTTTGCGCGATATCCGCGAACGTGCCCGAGTCGAGAAAGCGTTGAAGGAGAGCGAGGCGCGTTATCGGCTTATCAGTCAACAAACCGGCCAGTTGATATACGACTATAACTTGGAAAAAGACACTGTAGAGTGGACGGGCGCACCAGAACAAGTGGTCGGTTATAGCGCCGGTGCGCTGGCAGATATCGATATGCAGCGCTGGTCGGAATGGATCCATCCCGACGAACGCGAATGGGTGCGACGCCGTTTTGCGGCAGCGGTCGAACACGGGACTGACTATCACGCCGACTACCGATTACGCCACAAAGACGGCGAGTATCGTTTCGTATCGGCGAACGGCGTGATATTGAAAGACGAATCGGGACGTCCGAAGCGAATGCTGGGAACGGTCAATGATGTCACCTCGCGTCAGCAATCGGAACAAGAGCTTCGGTTGGCGGCGCAGGCCATGGAAAACACGGCGGAAGCCATCATTATCACCGATGCCGACTACCGGGTCGTCCGCATCAATCAAGCCTACACGGAAATAACCGGTTTCACCTTGGACGAGGTGCACCATCAACATCCTCCTCACCTCGAAGTGGCTTGGCGTAATCGTGTGGCGGAGGATTCTATTGCACCGAGCGATGGATGGCAGACTGAGATTCATTGCCGTCGAAAAACCGGAGAGTATTTTCACGGACTCGTCAGTGTCAGCACCGTTCGAGACGACATCGACAGCGATATTCACCAC
The DNA here is from genome assembly GCA_034189865.1 of Pseudomonadota bacterium. Classification (NCBI taxonomy): domain Bacteria; kingdom Pseudomonadati; phylum Pseudomonadota; species Pseudomonadota bacterium. The sequence goes on from JAXHTV010000003.1 coordinate 29,553, forward strand.
GTCATTGTCTTGAGTGACGTCTCACGGATACGGGATTACGAACAGCGGCTGGAATTTTTGGTGAATCGGGACGCCTTGACCCACTTGCCCAATCGCTCGTTGCTCACCAGTCGATTCGAAGAAGCCATTGGCGAGGCATCCGCAGATGGCAGTGTGGTCGCACTTTTGCTGCTGGATTTGGATCGATTCAAAACCATCAATGAATCCCTCGGACACCACGCCGGGGATCACTTACTAAAAGAGGTCGCAGAGCGACTGCTCGTCTGCGTTCCACAGGCGGCGACGGTCGCTCGATTAGGGGGGGATGAATTCGCCGTCATTTTGCCGGATCTCGAGCGACCATCCGACGCGACTGAGATTGTCAACCAACTGTTGCGAGCGACGAGTGAACCGTTTGAGCACCTAAGCCACCGCATCTTTACCACCGTCAGCGTCGGTGTGAGTTGCTACCCGCATGACGGGCGCGATCTTTCCTCGTTGCTCAAACATGCCGACGCCGCACTCTATCAAGCCAAAGCAAAGGGCAAAAACACCTTCCAGTTCTTTTCCGAAGAGATGAACACCAAAGCGGTTCGTACCTTGGTGCTGCAAAATAATTTACACCAAGCCATGGAACGAAACGAATTCGAGTTGGATTACCAACCGACGGTGGACATGCGCTCCGGGGAAATCACCGGCGTAGAAGCCTTGATTCGATGGCGTCATCCGGAACTGGGACGCATACCGCCGGGTGATTTCATCCCACTGGCCGAGGAAACGGGTATTATTGTCCCGGTCGGTGAATGGGTGCTCCGTACCGCCTGCCAACAGGCGAAAACCTGGGAAAAAATATCAGGCCAACCCATCCACATGGCGGTTAATCTATCCGCCCGGCAGTTTAACCAATCCGATTTGATCGAGCGCATTCAATCGATCTTGGCCGAATCCGATCTCGATCCGGCCTTGCTCCGCCTGGAAGTGACCGAGAGCATGGTGATGCCCGACCCCGTCGGTGCGCGACGTATTTTGTCGGATATCCATGATCTCGGAATCCTGATTGCCATCGACGATTTTGGGATGGGCTACTCATCACTCAGTTACCTCAAACAGTTCCCAATCGACTACCTCAAGGTCGATCGTTCGTTTGTGACGGGCATTCCCGATGACCTCGACGATGTGGCCATCACCAACGCCGTGATTGCAATGGCCCACAGCCTCAATCTTCGGGTGATCGCGGAAGGCGTTGAAACATCTGAGCAACGTGAGCACTTGACGGATTGGCAGTGTGAGGAAGGGCAGGGGTACTACTTTTCCAAACCGGTTTCGCCTGATGAGATCGATCGCATGCTTGCAGAGCGGGTCCTACCCGTTGCGATGCAAGCGTAAGGCCACGATCAGGCGTTTTGTGCGGTATCGGAAGGCGGTGTTAAACACGCTTCGATTGCAGGTTTTTCCAGCGTTTCTTCACGTTCCAATCGCGTGATCAAACGTTCAAGGTCTGTTCGGTGAAGCTTGATGACTTCCTGTGCCCGTTGTTCCGCTTCCAGTATTAGATGTCGAACCGCCTCGTCAACAGCCTCCGCAGAATGTTCGCTGAAATGACGCGGCTGAGCGATCTCACGACCTAAAAACGGGTGCTCCTCGCTGGCACGGAGATCGACCGGGCCAATGGTGTCGGACATCCCCCAGCGAGAAACCATTGCGCGTGCCAGGGCAGTCGCCTGTCGTATGTCGTCATCCGCCCCGGAACTTACCGTGCCAAGCAGCGCCACTTCAGCCGATCGCCCACCCAGCAAGACCGCGAGACGATCACGAAGATAATGTTCCGGCAAAGTATGACGCTCTTCCTGCGGCAGTTGTTGCGTGCCCCCGAGCGCCCGACCCCGGGGAATGATGGTCACCTTGTATAGCGGATCGGCATGGGGCAAATAGTATGCGATCAAAGTGTGCCCCGCCTCGTGAACGGCCAGCCGGTGTCGTTCCTCGGGTTGAATCGCCAGCGTTCTGACTGTGCCAAGCAGGAGTTTATCTCTTGCCGCGTCGATATGTTCCATTTCGACGCGATCGGCGTCTTGCTGTGCCGCCAGAATGGCAGCCTCGTTGACGAGATTCTTCAGATCCGCACCGGACATTCCCGGTGTCCCGGCGGCCACCTGTTCCAGATCGACATTCGCATCCAGCGGTACTTTTTGGGTGTGAACCTTGAGTATGGCCAGCCGGTCTCCGACATCCGGCAAATCCAGCACCACGTGGCGGTCGAACCGTCCAGGCCTTAGCAGTGCCGAATCCAGAACATCGGGCCGGTTGGTCGCCGCCAGGACGATCACCGCTTCGTGACCGGAAAATCCATCCATTTCCGCCAGCACTTGGTTCAAGGTTTGCTCTCGTTCGTCGTGGCCGCCGCCCAGTCCGGTGCCGCGGGTACGCCCAATGCTATCCAACTCGTCAATAAAAATAATGCTGGGCGCGTGAGCCTTGGCCGTTTCGAACAAGCGTCGCACCCGCGATGCCCCGACGCCCACGAACACTTCGATAAACTCTGACGCAGAAATAGAATAAAAGGGCACACCCGCTTCTCCCGCCAGTGCCCTCGCCAGTAGGGTCTTTCCCGTACCCGGCGGCCCCATCAGCAATACCCCGCGTGGAATCTCAGCGCCCAGACGTTCGAATTTTTCCGGTTCGCGCAAGTACTCAACCAACTCGGCCACTTCGCGCTTGGTGTTCTCCTGACCCGCCACATCTTTAAATCGGACATTCGGTATCTCGGCCTCTTTGCGACTGGTATCGAGAAACCTCGATAAGTCGCCAGGTCCGCCTACGCCGCCGCCCATGCCGCCGGAGATTCGTCGCGACATCCAAAACAAGAACAATATCAACAGCACCCAAGGGATGAGAAACAACACATAGTCGCCGACTTGTTCCTGCTCTTTTGTCGCGACCACACGCAGCTCTATATTCTCCGACTCGATCAGCGACAACAGTTCAGGGTCAGAGAATTCAGGAACCCGGGAACTAACGCGCTCAATGGTATGATCATCCCGATGAATGGGTTGTGACAGAACAGCCTCGATGTCGTAACCACGCAGTTCAACCGACGCAATCTCGCCTTCTTTCAAGCGCTCTTTGAATTCGCTGTAAGGAATTGCCTCGGCCTTCCCCGTCGGAGCCTGATACAGCATGGAGAGGTAACCCAAGGCTAGCAGGACGGGAATCAGCCAATAGAAGTGCCAAAGGTTAAAAACCGGTGGTTGATCCTGATCCGGCGGACCAGGACGCTCGCTGTCGGGGCGGGGGTTCGGGTTCATTGGCCCATTATGCATGCATTCTCATACTTCGATGCACCGGCTGGCACATTCGGTCAGTCACCCGCGCATGCCCTATCCCGGACAAACTATCCCATCAGATAGCGTGTAAACCAACGTTGCGCCAATTTGGCAACTTGTTGCAGTGCGCCGGGCTCTTCGAACAAATGGGTCGCACCGGGAATAATCTCAAGCCCCACACGCGTATGCATCTGTGCCATGGCTTGTTCGTTCAACCGAAGTACTTCGATGTCCGCGCCGCCGACGATCAATAGAGTCGGCGCGGTGACGCTGACCAGGGCAGGGCCCGCGAGATCGGGTCGTCCGCCGCGTGAGACGATCGCCTCCACACCCCATTCCGATTCCGCGGCTGCACGGATGGCTGCAGCGGCACCCGTGCTGGCACCAAAGTAACCGTACCGAAGGTTTTCGGTATCCGGCTGATGTGCAAGCCATGCGGTAGCGTCAACTAATCGTCCGGATAACAGGTCGATATCAAATCGATGTCGTCTGGTCGCTTGGTCCTCTTGTTCTTCGGTTTCTGTGAGTAAGTCAAACAACAGCGTGCCCAGGTTCGCTTGCTGCAACGCCTGCGCAACAAGCTGGTTTCGGGGACTCAGGCGACTGCTACCACTGCCATGCGCAAACACGACCAACCCGGACGCCTGAGGCGGAAGCGTCAGCAGCCCCGGCAACCGGACATGCTGCAACTCCAATTCGACGGCCTTGGCGGCACACGACAAAGATGCTTGGTCATGTTGCGCCGGCTCGTCCGTCGGGTACCACCGTTCACGAGAACGGTGCCGGCGTAGTCCAGGATAGCGATTTCGCCATTCCCGGCGACGAGACCGGCTATCAACGGGTTTGCTAAGTTCTAGTGTATCGTCCTCACACATGATTCTATCCTCGTGGTGATTCACCTTTAGCTTTGTTCGCCACGGGCTCTGGCCAGTTGATGTGGGTCAAGGTTGGATGTTTCTCATGTTTGTTCGTGTACGGATTGATTTGAATCACGAGAACACATGCCATGGGGGCTTACGGTTGTTGCATCGTGTGATCTGAGACGCTGCGTTGAGGATGGATACGGGTTGGCCTGGGAACATTTTGAACACGTCGCCGACATTGGCATTCGCGGCACGGGCGCAACGCTGGAGGAGGCGTTTGAGCAAGCCGCTTTAGCTCTCACAGCGATCGTGACAGACCCCGCGAGCGTCAAGCCAGAGCGGGCGATCCAAATCCGTCGCACCGAATCCGATATCGAGCTGCTGTTCGCCGACTGGATCAATGCACTGGTCTATGAGATTGCAACCCGCGGCATGCTGTTCTCTCAATTTGATGTCGCGATCACCCAGGAGGGCCTGACGGCGACGGTTTGGGGTGAGGCCATTGACCCGGCCCGCCATCAGCCGGCCGTTGAAATCAAAGGCGCTACCTACACTTGTCTGCGGGTTGCAAGAGCACGAAACGGTGATTGGGTGGCGGAATGCGTGGTGGACGTGTGATTCATCCGCATCCGGGGTGCCAGCTAACCGATGAGGGTTAACCGATGGATCTGAGTCGCTTGGAAAAACACTCGGACTACGAGTGGTGGATACCCGTCTGTGACGCGATGCGGGTTCCGGGGGTAATTTACGCCAGCGAATCCCTCATTACGGAGATGGACGACAAAGTGCGAGAACAGCTCGTCAACGTCGCAAGTCTGCCCGGGATCGTGAACGCCGCCTACGCCATGCCCGATGCCCATTGGGGCTATGGTTTTCCCATTGGCGGCGTCGCCGCCTTCGACCCGCAAGAGGGCGGTGTTGTATCGGCGGGCGGTGTCGGATTCGATATTTCCTGTGGCGTTCGCGTGCTTCACACCGGATTGAGTATCGATGCGGTCCGCGCCTCCCAGCAAGCATTGGCGGATGCGCTCTACGCCGCGGTTCCCGCGGGTTTGGGCAGCACCGGCGCCATTCGGCTCGACCCTGAAGAAATGGATGCCATGTTGTCTGGCGGAGCGCAATGGGCCGTCGCTCAGGGGTATGGTCGCGAGGAAGATTTGCCCCATACCGAAGAGCGCGGTTGTATGGAAGGCGCGCGTCCAGACTGCGTATCGGAATTGGCAAAGAAGCGTCAACGCAAGGAAATGGGCACCCTAGGTTCCGGCAATCACTATCTCGAGGTCCAGCGCGTGGCCGAGATTTTTGACGCCGAGGCGGCTAAGGCACTGGGTTTCGTCGAGAACGCCGTCAAAGTCAGTATTCACTGCGGGTCCAGAGGCCTGGGACATCAGATCGGCACTGAATTTCTCAAGCGCATGGTGGTGGCCGCCGGCACCTACGGGATTACCTTGCCGGACCGTGAGCTGGCCTGCACGCCCTTGAATTCACCATTAGGGGAAACGTACCTGGGAGCCATGCGAGCAGGAATCAACTGCGCGTTGGCCAACCGGCAAATCATAACCCACCTCACACGGCGAGCATTCTCTATTGTTTTTGCGGACAGTAACTTACCGCTGTTATTTGATGTATCGCATAATACGTGCAAACTGGAAACTCACGAGGTGGACGGCAAGCCCCGGGACCTGTTCGTGCATCGCAAAGGGGCAACCCGGGCCTGGGGTCCCGGACACCCGTCATTGCCGGCCGATTTGATGGATGTTGGGCAACCCGTGTTCGTCGGCGGTACCATGGGAACAGAATCCTACGTGCTGGTCGGTACGCGGCGAGGCATGGACATTGCCTTCGGCTCAGCGTGCCATGGGGCCGGTCGGCGCATGAGTCGAAGGGAAGCCACGCGGCGCTGGCACGGAGACGAGGTGGTCGACGAGCTGGCCAAACGCAACATCCTCATACGGAGTCCGTCGCTGCGCGGAGTCGCCGAAGAAGCACCGGATGCCTACAAAGACGTCCGCGAGGTGGTAAAAGCAGCGGAACACGCCGGCTTGGCCAGAAGGGTGGCGCGGTTGGAGCCGGTCATCTGCATCAAGGGGTAACGTTTGCCGTCATGGGGCTGAAGCGCGCAAACATCTCAAGGTTGCGCCTCAGCCGGTCATGGGCAAGCGACTATGTACACAGAGCAAACGCGAATGCACGATCCGATATCGGTTGCGGGGCATGGCCACGCATTGTTCACAGACCTCTACGAACTCACCATGCTGCAAGCCTACGTGGAAGAACGCATGACCGATGTGGGCGCGTTCGATTTCTACATTCGTGAGTTACCGCCCGGGCGAAACTATTTCGTGGCATGTGGCCTGGAAACCGTTCTAACTGCCCTGGAAAACCTACGGTTTAGCGACGAGGATCTTTCGTTTCTCGCGTCTTTGGATCGGTTCTCCGACAAGTTCCTGGCGTGGCTCGCCGATTTCCGCTTCACCGGCGATGTCTACGCGATGTTAGAGGGCACGTTGGCGTTTCCGAACGAACCCTTGCTGGAAGTCGTCGCGCCGTTGCCGGAAGCGCAACTGGTCGAAACGTTGGTTCTCAATCAAATCCACTTTCAAACAGCCGTGGCTTCGAAAGCATCCCGAGTCGTCACTGCCGCTCGCGGGCGCACCGTGGTCGACTTCGGTGCACGCCGCGCCCACGGCTATGACGCCGCGATAAAATGCGCGCGCGCGATGTACATCGCCGGATACGACTCAACCTCGATGGTCGAGGCGGGGCGCCAATACGGGATTCCCGTTGTCGGTACGGTGGCGCATAGTTATATCGAGGCCCACGACTCGGAAGCGGACGCTTTCCGCCGCTTCGTCAAGCTGTATCCCGACACGGTGTTGCTGGTGGATACCTACGATACCTTGAGCGGGATCGATCGCGTGATCGAACTCGCCCGGGAACTCGGCGAGGCCTTCAAAGTGCGCGCCGTGCGCCTGGATTCCGGGGATCTCACCCAATTGGCGCGCGAGAGTCGCCGGCGTCTGGATCGAGCGGGTTTGACACACGTCGGGATCATCGCCAGCGGTGGTCTGGACGAGTACGCTATCGAATCGATACTCAAGGCCGAGGCGCCGATTAACGGTTTCGGGGTCGGCACGCGGGTCAACACGGTGGCCGATGCCCCGAATCTGGAAGCGGCTTACAAACTGGTTTCCTACGCTGGGCAGGATCGCGGAAAACTGTCCACCGGAAAGGTGACCTACCCGGGGCGCAAACAAGTGTTTCGCCGGACAAGCGACGGCTTGTTTCAGGGCGATATAGTGGTCCGTTCGGGCGAACAACCGGCAGGAGAAGCCTTGCTTCACCACGTGATGGCTTACGGGCGTCGATTGCGCCTGGATCCCAAACCGCTGGATAGCGCGCGCAGTCGCCTGCAAGAACAGCTTGCCCAATTGTCACCGGAACTCAAAGCGCTCGCCCCCCCCGAACGGCCCTATCCGGTGACGATCAGCGAAAGCCTGCGCCGAGCACAGCGTCGTATCGAAAAACTCTATCAAGGCGTTGATTCGCCTGCCTCCGCTTAAGCGTCATGAACCCGCCGCGGCCACAAGCGAGCTTCTATCCTCTCCAGCCGCTTGTTTCGATCAAACTGCTTCAGGCGAAACTGTTTTATCTGTCCCAACCCCAATCCTATCCGGAGCCCACCGCTCAGGTTAAGGTCATCGAAACGCACATGTCGTGGGTATTTCTCACCGATGACCACGCCTACAAACTAAAAAAACCGGTGGCGACCGAATGGGTCGATTTCACGACGGTTTCCGGCCGCAAAGCCAACGCTGAACGCGAATTACAACTCAATCGCCGCTTGGCGCCGAACGTCTACCTGGGTCTTATCCCACTCACGCAAGATACCATTGGTCACTTTCGTCTCGACGGAGAGGGCGAAATTGTCGACTGGCTAGTGAAAATGCGGCGCTTACCGGGCCCACGGATGCTGGACTATGCCATTAGGCACGGAACGGTGACGGCGCAAGATATCGACCAGCTAGGGCATCACCTGGCTCGTTTCTACCACGCCGCTCAACCCCTAGAAATGGCGGCCAATGCTTACCGGGAGCGGCTCTCGAAGTCTGTCGTTCATAATCTTCGTCTGTTGAACCGCCATGACTTCGGATTGCACCCAGCCTACTTCAGGGGAATACATCATCGACTTCTCGATCAATTAGATGCGTATCCGGCACTATTCGCCGGGCGCGCGTCGGAACGACGAATCGTCGAAGGACACGGCGATTTACGCCCCGAGCATGTCTGCCTGACGACACCACCGGCGATATTCGATTGTCTGGAATTTAAACGTGATCTGCGAGTGCTCGACGCCGTCGATGAATTGGCGTATTTAGACCTTGAATGTGAACGTTTGGGCGAACACCGGATTGGCCCTCGTTTATTGACCATCTACCGCGAAAAAACGGGTGACCGCCCACCGAATCGGCTGATTCGTTTCTACAAGGCTTATCGCGCCTGTATCCGCGCCCGCCTCGCCGCATTTCATTTACTCGACGTGTCAGCTCAAGAACATAAAAAATGGCGCGATCGAACGTCGGTCTACCTGGAACTGGCCAATCGCTACGCTTGAGCCATCATCGGGATTGCGCCATCAGTTCCACCAGCGAACCGCCGCTGTGCATGCGCGCGATGGCATCCGCCAAGAGGGGGGCGACGTCCAAGGTTTCGATCTTGGCCATCACCACCGGATTCTCTAACTTGCTGGGTCTCACGGTATTCGTAACCACGATGCCGTCCAGCTCGCCTCCGGCCAATTGGGTGTTGGCTGCCGACATGAACAGGCCATGAGTCGCTGCGGCAAAGACTTTTTCGGCCCCCTGTTCGCGCAGCGCTTGCGCTGCCAAACGTAACGTGCCACCGGTGCTGATTAGATCGTCCAGAATGATCGCTTGTCGATGGTGTATTTCGCCCACGACCAACCCACCGGACAACTGACCACCACTGCGCTCTTTCTCCATGAATGCCAGTGGCACCGGGATTCCCAGCTCGGCTTCCAATCGGTCGCGAAAAGCCCGTGCACGTTTCATTCCGCCCGCGTCGGGGGAGACGACAACCGGTGCTTTGATCGCCGGCAGGTCGGCAAAATATCGAACGAAAAGGCCGGCCGCCAACAGGTGCTCGGTAGGACAACGAAAAGCATTCTGAAACGCCGCGATGTTGTGCACGTCCATCACGGCCACTCGGTCACAACCGACGGCCTCAAACAGCTGCGCGAGGTAACGGGTCGTGATCGGATCGCGGGTCTTGGTTTTTCGGTCTTTGCGGGCGTAGCACAAGTACGGAACCACCGCCGTGATGCGGCCGGCACCAGCGTCCCGAAGCGCCCCGAGAAAAAACAGCAAACGCACGAGTTTGTCATTCACCGTTTGGTGTTTATCTGCATAGAGCGAATGAACAACGTAGACGTCCCGGTCACGCACGTTTTCTAGTGGTCGGGTCTTGTGCTCTCCATCTTCGAAGTCCCGCTCTTCCAGGTTCGCCAGCGGCTGGTTCAGATGCCGGGCGATGGCGTGGCCCAACGCGGTTTCGGCCTTGGGCGCAAATACCAGTGCCGCGTGATCTTGAGCTTGATACATCCTCAACTCCCCTCGTCCATGGATGGCACGCCTTGACGTAGGTCAATAAGCTTTCTGACCCTGCGCCCGATTATTGTGCGGGGTGACGCCCAAATAAGGCAAAGCGCAGTTTCTCTATCGTCTCGACGATATGAAACAAGGAGCAGCGATATGGCACATAAGAAAGTCACGTTCCGGTCGGAGGCCAGACAAAAAATCCTCAAGGGGGCCAGTCAGTTGGCCGACGCGGTTAGGGTGACGCTCGGACCCAAATCCAAATCGGTGCTCATCCAACAACCCTGGGGTGACCCCATCGTCTGCAATGACGGCGTCACCATTGCCAAAGAATTCAGCTTGGCCGATCCGGAAGAGAATCTGGGGGCCCAAGTGCTGCGTCAAGCCGCGGTGCACACCGGTGAAGCGGTGGGCGATGGAACCAGTACGGCCACGGTTATTGCCCATGCGCTGTTTGCCGAAGGGGTAAGAAACGTGGTCGCCGGGGCCAGCGCCATCGACATCAAGCGGGGTATGGAACGCGGACTGTATGTTGCCAATGAAGCGCTTCGGGCAATCTCTCAAACCGTGAAGTCGCGAACTGAAAAATCCCAGGTCGCCACGGTTTCCGCTCACAATGATCCTGTCATCGGTGAATTGGTCGCCGACGCGATGGAGAAGGTTGGAGACGAGGGAGTGATTTCCGTCGAAGAATCGAAAACGACGGAAACCACGTTACAAGTGGTGGAAGGTATGCAGTTCGATCGCGGTTATCTCTCTCCGTATTTCGTCACCCAGCCGGAGAAAATGGAAGCGATACTCGAAGATGCCTACGTATTCCTCACCGATCGCAAGATCATCATCTTGCAGGATGTGATTCCACTCCTGGAGCAAATCGCCAAGACCGGACGGCCGGTGTTGTTTGTCGCTGATACCATCGAAGGCGAAGCCCTGGCAACGCTCATCGTCAATCAGTTGCGCGGTGTCCTGCACTGCGCCGCGGTCAAGGCACCCGGCTTCGGGGATCGGCGCAAAGACATGCTCCAGGATATGGCGGTCCTGACCGGGGGACAGGTGATCTCGGAGGATATCGGTCTGGACCTGAAAACCGCGACCTTGGATCAGTTAGGCCGCGCGGACCGTATCGTGGTCACGAGAGAAGACACGACCCTCATCGGCGGCCGCGGTGAACACAGCGCCATCGAAGCGCGCATGAATCAGATTCGCGCCCAGACCAAAGAAGTCACCAGCGACTACGACCGGGAAAAGCTCGAAGAGCGCTTGGCGAAACTGTCCGGTGGGGTGGCGGTGATTCGAGTCGGGGCACCGTCGGAAGCGGAAATGAAATCCCGCAAAGAGGCGCTGGATGATGCGATCAGCGCCACCAAAGCGGCGGTGGCCGAAGGCATTGTGCCCGGCGGTGGTTTGGCGTTAATCCGAACCGTAAAGGCCATCGAAGCCGAAGAGGCCAAAACGTCTGGTGACGAACGCACAGGATTGCAGATTCTAAAACGGGCGGTCCAATCGCCGGCGCGCCAAATAGCAGAAAATTCTTCCGTAGACGGTGGTGTTGTCGTGCAACGTATGCTGGAAAGCGAAGGCAACGTGGGGTATGACGCGGCCACGAATGAGTTTGTCGATATGGTTCAACGGGGGATTTTGGACCCGACCAAGGTTGTACGCACCGCGCTGGAAAACGCTGTTTCGGTCGCGAGCCTGTTACTTCTCACCGAAGCGACCATGACCGACCTTCCCGAGAAGAAAGACGCGACGACCCCACCGATGGTCGAAGGGGAGTTCGGATAATGTCCGCTCGTGGTGACAGCCGATCGAATGGTCGCGTGACGATGCCCGTTGCTGTCGTCACATTGCAACCCGGACGGTGTATGCTGAAAAATTAGCCTTGGCTGAGGCTCGCCTTGCCCGTCCGCCCGCAGCGCTTGATTGGCGGCGCACGCATCAGCGATTTCATTCAGCCCACCTTAGGAACGGACGAGGGTTAACCCAGCTTAATGTCGGCACGATCTTCCAGGCCCGCCTGCAAGGAAACGAACGTTCGTAAAGAGTCCGAGTTGGCTAGCACGGGCAGTGAATCGAACGCTCCGACTCACGACGAGTTCCGGCCGGACCATCCCGGCGTGGTGACGCTGTCCGCTACTGTACCGGGTCGTGTGCGCCTTCGCGTGCGGGGTCTGTTGGCAAATGCGGCGCTGAAGACAACCCTGGAAAACAAGCTCGCCGCGCACCCACAAATCCATCGGGTGCAGGTGCGCACCCGAACTGGCAATATCCTGGTGGAATTCGATCCCGGTCTGGGTTGGAGTGAAGTCACTCATATGGTCGCACGCTTTGCGGGGCTAGATGGTCCGACCACCGATTTACCGGCGGCGTCGATGGCGCCGGAGAACACGACCGAAGATCGGCCCCGTTCCCAGACCCAAAGCATCATGCCAATGGGGAGCGATACCGATTCCCCGGATCCATCGCCCAGTCAATGGTACGCCTGGCCGCTGGATCAGGTGGTGGTACGTCTCGGGACCGACGAGCAGATGGGTTTGAGTGACTCGGAAGCGGCCAATCGATTGGCGCGGTACGGACCTAACCGTTTGGGTGAGGCCAAAGCGCGATCGTCCGTGTCTATGTTAGCCGAGCAATTCACCTCGCTACCCGTTGGAATGTTGGCGGCTTCAGCGGTGATATCTCTGGCCACCGGCGGCCGTTTAGATGCGGCCGTGATTCTCGGCGTTGTGGCCATCAATGGCGGGATCGGCTATTTCACGGAACAACAGGCCGAAAAGACCATCAACGCTTTGAAGGAAGTTGCGCCGAAAAACGCTCGCGTGCGCCGTGAGGGCCGTCGACGCTCGGTTCCGGTTGAAGACCTGGTCTCGGGTGATGTCGTCGAATTGGGGCCAGGCGATCACGTTCCGGCCGATTTGCGACTGGTTTCCTCAGAACGGCTTGTGGTGGACGAATCGCCCCTGACCGGGGAGAGTGTGCCCACTTTCAAATCGATTACCGCTTTACCGTTGGATACCGCCTTGGCTGAACGCGCCAACATGGCATATATGGGCACGATGGTCACCGGTGGGAGCGGTACGGGCGTGGTGGCGGCGACCGGCGCGGTTACGGAGCTTGGAAAAATACAGGCCATGGTGGGACGTGCCCATGCGCCGGAAACGCCCATGCAACGCCAACTCGATGTCATGGGCTCTCAATTAGGCTTCATGAGCGCAGCAGTATGCGGCGGCGTGTTCGCCATCGGGCTGATGCGGGGCTACGGCTTGTTGGACATGTTGAAAATGTCCATCTCATTGGCAGTCGCGGCCATTCCGGAAGGTTTGACGGCCGTGGCGACCACCAGCTTAGCGCTGGGCATCCGCAAAATGCGCGCCGAACAAGTGGCCATACGCCACATCAATGCGGTGGAAACCTTGGGTGCGGTGCAGGTGTTTTGTCTCGATAAAACGGGCACGCTGACTTTGAACCGCATGACAGTTTGTGCGGTGCACCTGACCGATAAGACCCTAAGCCGTGAGGACGACGCGCTCACCGACGGTCGCGGACGTTACTCGCGCCAACAATCCTGGGCCCTTGACCGCCTTCTGACGGTCGGCGTGCTGTGCAGTGATACCGACTTACAAGATTCGCCAGACGGGCCGAAGCTGCATGGCTCACCGACAGAAAACGCCTTGGTACAGTTGGCACTGGATTCTGGAGTGGATGTGGCCGCGTTGCAGCGGCGTCATCCGAGGATCCAGTCTCAATACCGTTCCGAGGGGCGCCCCTACATGGTGACCGTTCACGACTCGGACGAAGGACCACGTTGGATTGCGCTGAAAGGCCGCCCGGCGGAAGTTCTGGATATGTGCTCGCATGCCGCCCGTGGCGGTGAGCTCATCCCACTGGACGATGAACGCCGGGCCGCGATCGTCGCTGGCAATGAGACGCTGGCGGGTGACGGGCTGCGCGTTTTAGGGTTGGCATGGGGCGAGGCGCCATCGAATGAAGATCCGCCTTCAAGTCCGAAAGATCTGGTATGGCTCGGTATGGTCGGTATGGCCGATCCACTGCGGCCGGGTATGGCGGAACTGATGGACGTGTTTCACGGTGCGGGCATTCGCACGGTGATGATCACCGGTGATCAAAGCGCGACCGCTTATGCGATCGGACGTCAGGTGCACATCGCCGATGATCGTCCGGTGCAGATTTTGGATTCCTCCAACCTCGATCGCTTGGATCCGGATGTCCTCGCCGGTTTGGTGAAAAAAACCGACGTCTTCGCTCGGGTGAGTCCGGCCCATAAGCTTCGGATTGTGCAAGCACTGCAAGATGCAGGGCAAATCGTCGCCATGACTGGTGACGGCATCAATGACGGTCCCGCCCTGAAGGCGGCTGATGTGGGCGTGGCGATGGGTGCGAACGGAACGGATGTGGCGCGGTCGGTGGCGGATGTCGTGTTAGAGGACGACAATCTCGAGACCATGACGGTCGCGGTCGCACAGGGGCGGACCATTTACCAAAATATTCGCAAAACGCTCCGTTTCTTGCTGTCCACTAACTTCAGTGAAATCGAGGTCATGTTGGCGGGGGTCACGCTGGGCATCGGTCAACCGCTCAACCCGATGCAGCTGCTCTGGATCAATCTGTTTACGGATATTTTCCCCGCCTTGGCACTCTCCATGGAATCACCGGAGCCCGACGTGTTGCTGCAAGCACCCCGAGATCCGGAAGAGCCCATCATTCGCCGAAGTGATCTGCTGGAAACGGCTGGCCAGTCAGCATTCATCACCGTGGGTGCCTTAGGTGCTTATCTCTATGGATTGCGGCGCTATGGCCCGGGTGCAGGCGCCAGCACCCAAGCATTCGATACCATCACCGTCGCTCAATTGTTGCAATCGCTCAGCTGCCGGTCCGAACACTATGGCTTGTTCGTTCCCGGTGATCGCCCGCGTAATCCCTACCTCGACTGGGCAGTGGGTGGAACCCTGGCAGTACAGGTGCTCTCGGGCTGGGTACCGGGATTGCGCCGTCTTTTGGGAACCGCGCCGCGGAGCTTGGGTGATTATTTCGTCGTCGCGGCCTGTGCCGGCGGTCCCCTGTTGATCAACGAATCCGTGAAGCGCTGGCGCGCGATGGATCATCCGGTCGGAATCGGTTCGGCTTCAGCGACTACGCCGACCTCGGAGCAGCTCACATGAGACGTCGTTTTATCTTCACCTCCGAATCCGTGACCCGCGGTCACCCCGATAAGCTTTGCGATCAGATCAGCGATGCCGTGGTTGACCAGTACCTGGCGGAAGATCGTCATTCCCGGGTTGTCGCCGAATGCGCCGTTGCGAGTGGCATTCTGTTTCTGGCGGTACGGTTTCGCTCCGCAGCCCAAGTCGACTTGCCCAATGTGGCCCGGTCAGTCATTGAGGATGCGGGATATCTCAGTGGGGGCTTCAACGCCCAGGACTGCACCATCATGACATCCATGCAGGAACTCCCCGCCAGCGGCGTGGAGGCCCCGGATCCGGCCAGTCTTGTGGCCGGTAATCAAGTGACCGTATTTGGCTTTGCTTGTAATCAAACGCCCGCTTTGGTCCCGTTACCGATCTGGTTGGCCAATCGTCTCGCGCGGTCGATGGATCTGGCGCGGATGGAGGGCCGGGCGCCGGGTTTGGCCCCGGATGGCCAAACGCAGGTGAGCGTGCAATTTGAGGATGGCATCCCACAGCGCATCCACAGTCTGACGTTGGTAACCAGCCAAAAAGAGGCAGCCAAACTGAGCGGCGATACGTTGCGCGACATGCTGATGGAGGAAGTCATACTCCCCGTTTTTCGGGAGGAATCGATCCGGCCGGACAATAAGACCATTATCAACGTCAATCCCGCGGGGCCGGTGATCGGTGGCGGACCGGAAATCCATGCCGGCCTCACGGGCCGAAAAAACGGCATCGACACCTACGGCGATTTTTCCCGACATAGCGGTGCAGCGCTAAGCGGTAAAGATCCTTTCCGTATTGACCGGGCGGGTGCTTACGCCGCACGCCATGCGGCGTTCAATGTGGTGGCCGCAGGCTTGGCCCGTCAGTGCGAAGTGGCGGTTAGTTACAGCATCGGCGCGGTCAATCCGATGAGCGTTCAGGTCGAAACCTTGGGGTCAGGGGTGGTTTCCGATGAACAGCTGTCGAAATGGGTGGAGGCCGAATTCGATTTTCGTCCCGGCGCGATCATTCAAAACTTGGGCTTACAAGATCTATCTGCGGAACGTGGCGGGGTGTTTTTCCGACAGCTTGCCATCTACGGCCACTTCGGGCGGCCCGAGCTTAATCTGCCATGGGAACAACCCGATCGAGTAGAACGGCTCAAGGCAGCGAGCACTTAGACCAGATCAGACTCGGTGGCGTCGGGTTTAACCCGGTTCGGTTGATCCAATAGTCCGATTGCATACCACAGCAGCGTGGCGGCTGGCGGAAGCACTTCGCCCCGCGCCAGTTGAACCGAGCTCAAAGAAAGAAGCATCGTGAACGCTGCAGGTTTGTAGTCCACCATCTGGCTCAGCGATTGAGCAAACGCCAAGGGGTTGCTCGGCAAGGCGTCGCCGAACGGTTCAAATGTTTCGGTAGGATGGAGCCGGAACCAACCGTCTTCCAAGGCGACACGCTGCAAGTATTCAAAACCAAACGGTTGCTGGTGGACCAGCAGCACCGTTGCGGTAACCGGATTTCCGCGATAGGCCACAATGCCGGGTAATTGGGTAATCCACTCGCCCAAACGAACGAAAAACTCCCGATCCTTGCGTTTGCCGGGTAAACGAAAACGCAAGCGACCGGTCGTCTGATGGACGACCCAGGCGTCCAAAAGAGACGATGCAACGGTCACTTGTCAGAAGACTCCGCCGCGTCAGCCGTCGTCACGGTCGTTGCCTCGGCGAGCCCCGATTCTCGCTTTGCGAGTTCGACCTTGGCCTCTGCCACGAAATCTTCCATGACTTCCTGCAGTTCCACCAAGGTTTCCAGGCCCTTTTCATAAAGCACGTTTCCGGATCGGGCGGCAGCGCGGGCCGAAGGGCGGGAGAGTTTAGATAGCACCGGTACGACGACAGGAGCCACCGCAATCACCCCCAATCCGATCGCGACACCCTTGACGACATCGCTCTTTGTCAGTTTTTCGAACACCGCCACGATAGTTCTCCAAAGTCGCACGTTTCATTGTTGTCATCTCGCCCGACTGGCGGCGATGGCAACAGAAGCACCAAGCCAAGCTGCCAATACCGATCTCGCCACCACACGGGGAAATCACATCACCGCACAAAAGAATACATCATGGTCCTAGGAAATGCTCATAGCCTGCGGTCCAGATGGCCGATCATCCCTCTGTTGTGGTGCCATCCTCGCACCAGAAGAACCATGCCTGAGATGGCGAATCTTGGCCGAATGATTGTTGATCTGATAGATTCGAACTTACCGGCAGACCGCTTTAGGTTGAGATTATCGGAACCGTCTTTATGATGAATTCGACTTTGGCCTTAACTTTCTCATCTGAGGATCATGAGAGCCTCAAATTGGCTCATCAGCGCTTGGAAAACCCCGGTTTTGCAATTCGGGCGTCCAATCTTCTGGGTTGGCCATTGGAGCATGTGGTTCGTCTATTACCCGAAACGGCATACAAAGAAATCTACGCAGCGGCTCAGATCGGCATTCGGCGTGCACTGGATACCGCCGTCTCGACCCTGAACAGCAAACGACCGGGGCGAGCGGGAGACCGGTTCCATTTGTGGGCAGGCATGGGGGCCGGCGCCCTCGGCGGATCTTTCGGCTTGGCCGGTTTAGCGGCCGAACTACCCATTTCCACCGGCATCATGCTGCGGTCGATCGCCGACGTGGCCATACGTGAAGGTGAGGACCTGGCCGACTTGGAAACGCGGATGGCTTGCCTGGAAGTCTTTGCATTGGGCGGCTATTCACCGGAAGATGACGCGGCCGACGCGGGTTACTATGGATTACGCCTTACATTGGCTGCCTCGGTGTCGCGAGCAGCGACTCACATATCGCGTCACGGGATGGGAAAAGAAGGGGCTCCGGCCATTGCAGCGCTAATAGGTTCCATATCTTCCCGCTTCGGGTTCGCGGTATCGGAAAAAGTTGCGGCGCAAATGGTACCGGTGGTCGGCGCTGCAGGTGGTGCCGCAATCAATTGGCTGTTTATCAAACATTTCCAGAAGATGGCTCACGCGCACTTTACGATGCGTCGCCTGGAACGCCACTACGGCGAGACGATGGTGAAGGCCGCTTATCAAACCATTTCTGAATCCGCTGGTTAGCGTTTGATATCCAAGCTCGGTGCCCCGTTTTCGTGCCCGTAACCACGCTTCGCTCTCCGAGGTATCGATCAAACTTCGCAGCGCTCGCTGTCTTCGAGCGGTCATACCCGATTATCCTTGTCACTTCACTCAAGTCACGATCAATGAGGGCACCTGATCAATTCTCAAGTCGGACACGCACACGCGAGCGAGTTGTGTTAAGCTGTCGTATGAAAATATTACAAGTCCCCGTGCTTTCCGTTTTTCGTTTTTGACCCATGCTTCCCAATGCGGCCCAACGCTCGGCGCCCGCGGACACCACGCAACGAACTCACCCTGGAGTATCCATGTCTTTTATCTCACTCGGCTTGCATGCCGATATTGTCCGTGCCGTGTCAGAATGTGGCTACACCGATCCCACGCCTGTACAGCAGCAAGCGATTCCTGTTGTCCTCACCGGCAAAGACCTCATGGCCGGCGCGCAAACGGGAACGGGAAAGACAGCCGGTTTCACGCTACCCATTCTGCATCGACTGATGGAACACCCCCGACAGGGCGGCAAACGTCTCATCAGGGCCCTGATTCTGACCCCGACGCGTGAACTCGCAGCGCAAGTGGAAGACAGTATTCGCAATTATGGCCGGCATTTGCCCTTACACTCGATGGTGATGTTCGGCGGGGTTGGTATGCAGCCTCAGATCGATCGCTTGCGTCGTGGCGTGGATATTCTTGTGGCAACCCCAGGTCGACTTCTCGATCACGTGCAGCGGGGTACTTTGGATCTGGGTCACATCGAAATATTTGTGCTGGACGAAGCCGATCGGATGCTCGACATGGGCTTTATCCGTGATATACGCAAGGTGCTCAAACTCCTGCCACCGGATCGGCAAAACTTGTTGTTTTCCGCCACGTTTTCCGATGAGATCAAGTCGCTCGCGGAGGGACTTTTAAACGCCCCCGCACAGATCGAAGTGGCCCGCCGAAACGCCACTGCGGAGACGGTTACACAGCACGTCTATCTGGTCGACCGCGCACGGAAACGGGCACTGCTGTCGAAACTCATTCGCGATCATAACTGGTATCAGGTTCTCGTATTCACACGGACCAAACACGGCGCCAACCGGCTCGCGGATCAACTGGATAAGGAAGGCATTCCCGCCATGGCGATCCACGGCAATAAAAGCCAAAGCGCCAGGACCCGGGCCTTATCGGCATTCAAATCGGGGCGCTTACAGGTGCTCGTCGCGACAGACATCGCCGCTCGGGGATTGGATATCAGTGAGCTTCCGCATGTCGTTAACTTCGAGTTACCCAACGTTTCAGAGGATTACGTCCACCGCATTGGTCGCACAGGACGGGCGGGCTCCGAAGGAGACGCCATATCCTTGGTTTGTGTCGACGAATACAAATTGCTCGCGGGTATTGAACGTTTGATCGGGCGCCGTTTTGATCGGCAGATCATGCCCGGTTTCGAACCAGACCCAAACGCCAATCCGCAGCCGATTGAAAACGGCGGGAGAAAACCTCACGGGGAAGTGAATTCCCGCGGCGCGAAGCGGTCAACGGGCAGGCCGGGAGGTTCGCCAAGCAGAAAACGGGACGGTGCACGTCGAGGACAGCCACGATCTTCGCGGCGGGGCGCAGCTTAAAACATCATCGTTGCTCGGAGACTAAGCGACGATGATCCCTTAGCCGATGCCGCTCACCGTTCAGACAGCGTCATGATCACGGCCACCAAAACCCCGCCAGCCAAGGCGACCAGGCTGAATCGCCCGCGCTCTTGCTCTGCTCTCGGTAGTAGGTGTGTTGCGCCGACGTAGACCAAAGCGCCGGCGGAGAGCGAAAGCAAGCTGCCAAGTGTCTCATACCCGATCTCACTGATGATCGGATATGAGATCAACGTCCCCAGGGGCGTGGTCGCAGCGGCGGCTAAAAAAGCGCACAGGGTTGCGTTTCGCTGAGTAAACCCACTCCGTACCAGCAGAAGATAGGTAATGATCCCCTCCGGGAATTCGTGCAACACCATGCCCAATGTGGCCAGAAAGCCGGTGAAAATGCTGACGCTAAAAGCGATCGAGTAAACGAAACCATCAATAAAAGAGTGAAACCCAATGCCGAGCATCGGTACGATTCCGATTGCATAGTCCCGCATGCCCGTATCGCGCTCACAAACGAACGCCGTCACAAATCGATTGAATAGGTAAAGGCTTAAAAAGCCGACCAATAGCCAGATCGGCGCATTGGGAGCCATTTCAAATGATTTAGGGATGATATGTAGAAAACAGGCAGAGATAAGAACCCCCGCCGCAAAGCACATAAAATAGACGGTATTGCGTTGTCCCCAGCTGGCAAATCGGCGAATGGTGGAAATTCCGAGCGATGTCACGAGCGCGGCCGACAGGCTGGTTCCCAGCGCAGTCCAGAACGTATTCTCCATTTTGCAGTCTACTCACTTGTTTTGTGATGCCGAGAGCGCCGCTCGCATGCTTCATATCGCCTCAGCGATTAATCAATTGTACTGCCTGGCCGCTCTTAGTCCTGGAACCGCTATTTCGCAACCGAAGCAACCGAGCGCGGAAGTCAACGGACACTTGGGGCTGTGTATGAAAGTCACTGGAGTGCAGGTACCGGATTTCGCCGCCTGAGGTCTAGGGAATGGTCGCTTATCGAATCCGGCGGTGGGCACGATGACAACGATAGCAAAAGACGAATTAAATGTTATTGAATTCTTCAACTTATTGAAGCAAATGACTTGGTTTTGAAGAGGCTAATACCAGGCCAAGTAAATCATCAAGCGCAAGTTGGTCAACTGCTAGAATAGATCCGGCGTAAACCTAGGGGGGCAACATGCCAACATGTAGTGAGGAAAACCTCATCTGGATCGACCTGGAAATGACAGGGTTGGACACCGATCGCGATCATGTGATCGAGATTGCGACCGTCGTGACCGACAAGGATCTGAATATTCTGGCCGAAGGCCCGGTTCTGGCCATCCATCAACCGGAACAAATCCTGGCCGGGATGGACGAGTGGAATACCCGGCAACACACTGCGTCGGGACTCTTGGATCGCGTCAGAACCAGTGATATCGACGCCGGGGAAGCAGAGCGGCGGACTTTATCCTTCCTCGAATTGTGGGTACCCCCCATGATCTCGCCCATGTGCGGAAACAGTATTTGCCAAGATCGACGGTTTCTTCACCGACAAATGCCGGAACTGGAAGCCTATTTTCACTACCGTCATATTGACGTCAGCACCATCAAAGAACTGGCGCGTCGCTGGGCGCCGCAGGTTACACAGGGGTTTCAGAAGCGCAGTTCGCACTTGGCACTGGATGACATTCGGGATTCCATCTCAGAGTTGATTTACTACCGACAACATCTATTTCTTCCGCTGGCACAACGGGGCTAGTTCTCGTCTGAAAACCAGTGAAGATCATAGAGATTATTGTTTTAATTTAAGCGGCAACTAATTGTTCGCAATAAAAAAACCCGACGCCGGAATCTGGCGTCGGGTTTTTGTTTATACGTCGGAATATCGCGGTTAGCTTTCCGCTTTCTCACCGGCGAGATACAACCAGGTGGGTATGACGGTATCCGGATTCAAGGAAACACTTTGGATGCCTTGATCCAACAGCCATTTAGCAAGATCCGGGTGGTCCGATGGACCTTGGCCACAGATGCCTACGTACTTGTTGGCCCGACGACAGGCGGATATGGCCATCTCCAATAGCTTTTTGACCGCGGGATTACGCTCATCGAACATATCCGCGATGACCCCGGAATCCCGGTCCAGTCCCAGCGTAAGTTGAGTCAAGTCGTTGGAGCCAATGGAGAATCCATCGAAGTATTCCAAAAACTCATCCGCCAACAGCGCGTTCGATGGCAATTCACACATCATGATGACTTTCAGGTCGTTTTTGCCCCGTTCCAAGCCATTCTCAACCAACAGTTTGGTGACTTTCTCCGCACCGCCAACTGTTCGGCAGAAAGGAATCATAACTTGCACGTTGGTCAGGCCCATATCATCCCGGACTCTCTTCAAGGCCTGACATTCCAACTCAAAACAGGGGCGGAAAGCGTCTGCGATATAGCGCGACGTTCCCCGAAAGCCGATCATCGGGTTTTCTTCTTCCGGCTCGTAATCGTGACCGCCCAGGAGGTTCGCGTATTCATTGGATTTGAAGTCCGACATTCGAACGATCACGGGCTCCGGCCAAAAAGCCGCCGCGATGGTCGAAATACCTTCCGTCAACTTGGTCACATAAAAGTCGACAGGGTCGCCATAGCCCGAAATCCGCTCTTCAATTTGAGTTTTGAGTTCGGAATCCAACTGATCGAATTCCAATAGGGCCTTGGGGTGGATGCCGATCATTCGGTTGATAATGAATTCCAAGCGTGCCAATCCCACACCGTTGTTGGGGAGGGTGGCAAAATCGAATGCCCGATCGGGGTTGCCCACGTTCATCATGATTTTGACGGGCACTTCAGGCATGGAATCGAGCTCGGCCTTGCGAACTTCGAAGTCCAACATGCCCGGATACACGTGCCCGGTTTCGCCCTCGGCGCATGAGACAGTCACCGGCGTGCCGTCCGGAATGGCAGCGGTGGCGTTACCGCAGCCGACGACCGCCGGAATACCCAGTTCCCGCGCGATGATAGCCGCGTGACAGGTCCGGCCACCCCGGTTGGTGACGATGGCTGCTGCGCGTTTCATGATGGGTTCCCAATCCGGGTCAGTCATGTCGGTAACGAGCACATCGCCTGGTTGGACACGAGCCATTTCGCTGATGTCGTTGAGCACACGAACGGTTCCAGCTCCCACGCGTTGACCGATGGCGCGTCCGGAAGCCAAAAAGCGATCCGCTTTTTCTTTGAGAACATAACGTTCGAGCGTCTTATGAGAGGGGTTGCTTTTGACCGTTTCGGGACGCGCTTGCAAGATATACAGCTTGCCATCGTTACCGTCTTTACCCCACTCGATGTCCATCGGGCGCTGGTAGTGCTTTTCAATAATGACTGCCTGCCGTGCGAGTTCTTCGATTTCCGCATCCGTGAGGCAAAACTGGTGACGCTCCGCTTCGGAAACATCCACCGTTCTGACGCTGCGTCCGCTCCGTGCCTCGTCGCCGTAGATCATTTTGATGGCCTTGTGTCCCAGTGTGCGGCGTAGCACTGCGGGACGACCCGCTTCCAAGGTGCGCTTGTGGACGTAGAATTCGTCCGGATTGACCGCCCCCTGAACCACCGTTTCGCCAAGACCATAGGAGGCGGTGATAAAAACCACACCATCGAATCCCGACTCGGTATCCAAGGTGAACATCACACCTGATGCGCCGATATCGCTGCGCACCATACGCTGGACACCAGCCGATAATGCCACGTGGCTGTGATCAAAGCCTTTGTGCACGCGGTAAGAGATGGCGCGGTCGTTATAGAGAGAGGCAAACACCTCTTTAACGGCGTGTAGAACGTTTTCCAGGCCATGGATGTTGAGGAACGTCTCCTGCTGACCGGCGAAAGACGCGTCGGGCAAATCTTCCGCGGTAGCCGAGGACCGCACCGCCAGCGCGAAGTCGCCGCCGGCCTCATCTGCCATCTTCTGGTAAGACTGGCTAACGGCTTGCTCGAGCGTCGCTGGGAAAGACGCATCCATGATCCATTGGCGGATCTTGGCACCGGTTTGCGCCAGCGCTTCGACATCGTCCACATCGAGACTGGACAAGGCTTCATTGATTTTCTTGTCAAGTCCGTCTTGTTGTAGGAATTCTCGGTAGGCATGAGCGGTGGTTGCGAAACCATCGGGGACGTGGACACCGGCTGCACTCAGATTGCTGATCATCTCTCCAAGAGATGCGTTCTTTCCACCGACGCGTTCAACATCGCCCATGCCCAACGCTTTGAACCAAACTAAATAGTTGTCCACTGATCACTCTCCACGCTGGCTTGAGTCTGTTCGACAAAATGGGAATATTTTAGACCGAAGCGATTTAATTTTTCGGCAGGAATTGAGCATCGACTGAATCACAGAAAACAGACGAATCACCGACATCGCCCGGGCGACAAAACGCGGACTTTGCCATAAGATTGACAACCATGCGGTTGCCGCGTAACCGTGAACACGTGTCATACGTCTTCAAATTCAGTCTGCCCCCTAGATGCAAGAACCTTAGCATATGGAAACGAAACGTACCGTCTTTTACTTGTCAGACCGAACCGGAATCACCGCCGAGACCTTAGGTAATAGTCTATTAACCCAGTTTGATGGTGTCGAGTTTAAATATATCAGCATTCCGTTTATCAAGACCGCCGAAAAGGCGATGCGGACGGTGGAAATCATCAATCGCGCAAATGCGGAAGACGGCATTCGCCCTTTGTTGTTTTGCACGTTGGTGGATGATGAGATCACCAGCATACTGGCGCAAAGCGAAGGGGTGTTGTTGGATCTGTTTGGTACATTCATCGGGCCACTCGAGGTAGAGCTTGGACGTAAGTCCTCGCACAGCGCGGGTCGCGCTCACGGAATCGCCAATACCCGTAACTACTATGCCCGTATCGAAGCGATGAACTTCGCTATCGATAGCGACGACGGAAACTCACCCGACGACTGGCGACAGGCCGATTTGATTTTAGTCGGTGTTTCCCGCAGCGGGAAAACGCCGACGTGCTTGTATCTGGCGCTGCAATATGGAATCCGGGCCGCCAATTATCCGCTGGTGGAATGTGACCTGAAAGGATTGATTCTTCCCGAATCTTTACGTCCCTTTCGGAACAAACTCTATGGCCTGAGCATCGACCCTGAACGATTGGAGCAAATACGCGCCGAGCGGCGCCCCAACAGCCGCTATTCCAGCAAAGAACAGTGCGCCTGGGAGCTCCGAACGGCACAACGGCTGTTCGACGCCGAAGCGATTCCCTGGCTCAATACCACGTCAAAATCAATTGAGGAAATCGCAACGACCATCCTGCATGAAACCGGTGTGCCACGCCGTTTCTTTTGATCGGCGAACAATCCACCCGGTGAGCGATATCAATCCGGGAGTCTAAACCGTGGCCGGTCTCGAGTGCGTTGCCGACGCGGCACCGGACATCAATGCGGCCAGCCCGGCAATAGCCGTGCCCGCTTCGTAGATGAACGCAAGAACAATATAGGCGCCGCCCAGCCCGTGCATGGAGATGCCGACACCTCGGGCCAGCGCCAAGCCGCCGGCCATCGCAACAGCGGTCCAGAGGCCATATCGAACCATCCCCGGAAACACACAGCACACCAATAGTAAAATCCCAAAAGCCGCCTGGAAGCCACCGTACATGGCCTGAAGTTCAATCACGGCACTTGTTGAGGGGGTCTCCAATCCGGACAACCCCGCAGCGAGAGCCGGGTCGAACACGCAATACAAACCGTACAGGCCGAAAATCAGACCGGTGACTAACAACACACCCCGACCAAAATCGATATAACGCCCCATATTTCCTAACCTCCTGCGGGTTCCCATGCAGAGTGAATGCCTGCCGGATTCTGTCGACCGACCCAGGACACCCGGTTAAATCTAGCAGTTCATGGGCAAGATAGAATACCTCGCCGATCCTCGGTAAGCTTTCGCGAACTGGTGGGCGAACCCGACCGCCCTCGAACGAGAAAATAGACCCTGGATGACTCACGAGCGGGAATCATTCAGGGCTTGCCGCGGACACGCTATGGTATATTTCGCGCAATGGTTATGTTCACCACAGCCTCTCGGAACGATCTCTGTGCAACGCCCAATCTAAAAGGATTGATGGCGCTGTACGAAAGTAACTATGCGCGAACCTACAAGCTGTTCCCGGGACGAGAGGATGATCGATCCGGGGCGGTTTCTATCATCGCCAACGACTTACCGTTGCATCTCACCATCTTGGAACGTTGCCGGTACACCACAACCTATCGCCTGACATACTATTTCTCGCAAGGATCAAAACACTTGCCCGATCCTGATCTTGAGATTCGCGTGTATCATGATGCGCGCCAGGCGGAGGCGCTCAGTTGCGGACGAAATCAACATTGTCCGATGCTTCTAGCGTTCAAAACTGACCAGGGGTCTGATTTGCAGCGGAAGTGGCAGTTAAATCTGTTGCTCAACAAGTGGTTAAGGTACTGTTTGGATAGAGGTCATCGTTTTCCGCTCAAACCATTCGCCCCATTTCAACCAAGAACCACAGGGTAAGTCAGAAACTAAATTATTTTGCTTGGCGTATGCCGATCGCGCCGCCGCACATGAATCGATTTCCGGGGTCTGTACACCAGAGTCGAAATTTCTTGGCGGGGAAGGGAACCTCCGCAGGAGGCGTATTGTTGATAGTGGGAGAAGGAACAAATGGCCAAGCGAGTCATCAATGGCTTGGATGATCTAAAAGCATTGCTCGGTCAAGAAGTGGGCGTCAGCGACTGGGTAGACGTCACACAAAAGCGTATTAATCTGTTCGCCGAGGCGACTGAAGACCACCAGTGGATTCATACTGACCCCCAGCGGGCCGCTGAAGAATCGCCTTACGGTGGCACCATCGCGCATGGTTACCTGACAATCTCTTTGACGCCCGCTTTAATCGACCAAATCGTCGAAATTCGGGGCGCCAAAATGGGCGTAAACTACGGGCTCAACAAACTCCGGTTCAGCGCCCCGGTACCCGCAGGGAGTCGCATTCGCGTCAGAGTCAAACTCGTTGGCGTACGAGAAATTGCGGGCGCCATTCGCACCGTAACCCAGTTGACCGTAGAACGTGAGGGGGCATCGAAACCGTGTTGCACCGCCGAAACCCTCAGTCTCTACTATTTCTAGTACGCTATACCGTGGATATTAAGCGGGCATGAAACCCGCTCCCGCGCCATCCGCTTTTTGTTGGCAGGATCCATTCCGGCTTCACGATCAACTGACGTCCGAGGAACGCGGTGTTTGGTCTTCGGTCACCAAATGGGCTGAACAGACCTTATCGCCGCGGATTACCGACGATTTCCGTCATGAGCGTTTCGAGCGAAACCTGGTTCGTGAAATGGGGCAAGTGGGGCTGCTCGGCGCCACGATTCATGGCCACGGCTGCGCCGGCTTGGGGTCGGTGGCTTACGGTCTCATCGCCCGCGCTTTAGAGACCGTCGATTCGGGATATCGTTCCCTCATGAGCGTCCAGTCGAGTCTGGTCATGTACCCCATTGACCGGTACGGCAGCGATTCTCAGAAATCACATTATTTACCTCCCTTGGCCAGGGGGCAGATCATCGGTTGTTTCGGGCTGACCGAACCCGATCACGGTTCGGATCCCACAGCGATGAAAACGCGGGCCGTTCCGGTTTCAGGGGGTTACCACCTCACGGGCAGCAAAAACTGGATCACCAACGCACCGGTCGCGGATCTCTTATTGATCTGGGCGCGCGATGACAAGGGGGTGGTTCGAGGTTTTCTCGTCGAGCGGGATTCGCCGGGTCTTAGAACCGCCGCAATCACCGGAAAAATGGCGCTGCGTTCATCCACCACCGGCCAGATATTCCTTGATAATCTGTTCGTACCCCACGAGCAGGTACTTCCCCACGCTCAAGGATTCGGTGCGCCTTTCTCTTGCTTGAACAAGGCACGCTACGGCATCGCTTGGGGCGCCATGGGTGCCGCTGAGTCCTGCTGGTTGGCGGCGCGTGATTACACCCTGGAGCGCCATCAGTTCGGTGAGCCGCTCGCGGCCAAGCAATTGATTCAGAAAAAACTGGCCGACATGCAAACGGAGATTGCATTGGGTCTGCAGGCGGCTTTGCGGGTCGGTCGGTTGATGGATGACGATGGCGCAGCGCCGGAAATGATTTCACTGATCAAACGCAACGCCTGTGCCAAGGCCCTTAACATCGCCCGCGACGCGCGCGACATGCATGGAGGCAATGGGATCTCGGACGAGTACCATGTCATTCGCCACATGCTCAACCTTGAGGCCGTGAACACCTACGAAGGCACATCGGACATTCATGCGCTGATCCTGGGCCGATCCCAGACGGGATATAACGCTTTTGGATAAGATGAACGCGTATCGGGTGAGTGAAACGTGACTGGAGGAAACCGTCAGTGAAACAGCCTTTGGAAGGTCTGACCTTTGCGTTGCCCGAAACGCGACAACTCGACGTACTCACTGGACTCATCGAACGCCGAGGCGGGAATGTGCGGCGTTGCCCCCTGGTAGCCATTTTGGATACGCCCGATAGCGCTGGCGTGGAGCGGTGGCTGAGGGAATTCGTGGAGCAACCGCCGCAAGAACTCATTTTGCTCACCGGTGAAGGTTTAAGACGCTTAGTCGGGTTTGCCGAAAGAGCGAATATTGCCAACGCTTTTTTGACGGCCCTCGGACAAACCCGTACGGTCACTCGTGGACCCAAACCAGCGCGTGCCTTGAAAGAATTGGGTTTATCACCCAGCGTCGCGGCCATTACACCGACCACCGAAGGCGTCATTGAAACGCTGCGACAAGAAACGCTCGAAAACCACGAAGTGGGCGTGCAACTGTACGGCGAAGATCCCAATACGCGGCTGATCTCGTTTTTGCAAGGTGCTGGTGCGAAACCCCGACCCGTTGCACCGTACGTGTATGCGCCAGCCAGCGACGAGCAAAAAGTAGTTGACCTCATCCGCGAGCTGAGCGCCGGCGGTATCGATATGATTCTTTTTACCAGCCAACCGCAATATCGGCGACTTTGCAAAGTCGCGGAGAACGTCGGTCTGTCGAGCGAACTGGCAACCGGCCTTCGTCAGACGAAGGTGGCTGCCGTGGGTCCGGTGATGGCGAATTGTCTCGAGTCGGCCGGCGTTCGAGTCGATACGATGCCGCCAGAATCATTTTTCATGAAGCCCATGGTGGCCGAAATCGAGCGATGGTTGGGCGGGCGCGGAAACAAAAATTCAACCTGATTTTTATCGAGGGCCGGTGCTGAATGGAGTTCTGGTACAGCCTATTTGCGCTTTTCATCACCGTGCTGGCGGTGCTGCTGTCGGCCCATATTGTGCTAGTCAAACGAGAACCTCGTGCCGCTTTACTGTGGGTTACGGTACTTTGGCTCGTGCCTTTTTTAGGTGCCATACTGTATTTGTTGTTCGGGGTTAACCGCATACGACGTCGCGCTTATGCCCTGAACAGACCACGCTTGCAACACTTGGCCGGCACAGTAGATACCGATCCCAGGGAGCTCAGGCTCGCCTTGGGACGTGGTTATGAACATTTGCTCGCACTGCGGAATCTGGGCGACCGAGTCACAAATAGCCCGCTACTTCCCGGTAACGCCATTACCTTATTGGTCGACGGTGATGAAGCGTTTCCAGAAATGCTCAAAGCAATCTCTCAGGCGACGAAGAATATCACCCTCTCAACCTATATCTTCGGCAACGACCGCATCGGCCAGGGTTTCGTCAAAGCCTTGGTTGCCGCGATGAACCGGGGCGTAGAAGTCCGGGTGCTGATCGACGCTGCAGGGGAGCGATACAGCTGGCCCTCCATCGTCGGGGTACTACAGAAGGCCGGTATTCCCGTTGCTCGCTTCTTACCTCACAAACCCAACCGCCTAGTGGGACTGAACCTCAGAAATCACCGTAAACTCTTAGTTGTGGACGGTCGTATCGGTTTCACTGGCGGCATGAACATCCGCGTGCATCACCTCCAAAACGCCGGCCGGCGAAGCACGCGGGATCTGCACTTCCGGCTCGAGGGACCCATCGTCGGTCAATTGCAGGAAGTCTTCGTCCAAGATTGGGCGTTCTCAGACGGTGAAATATTAAAGGGTGAAGATTGGTTCCCCGAACTGCGTCCGATTGGGCGAATATTCGCTCGTGGCGTGCCCGACGGCCCAGACGAAGACCTGGAAAAACTGGTGTGGACGCTACACGGTGCACTGAGTCTGGCCAAACGCCGGGTCCGCATCATGACGCCGTACTTTTTGCCGGACCGGGCGCTGGTTACCGCACTTAACTTAGCGGCTTTGCGCGGTGTCAAGGTTGATATCGTCCTACCGAGCAAAAACAATTTGCCATATGTTCAGTGGGCAATGATGGGGCAAATATGGCAAGTGCTCCAGCATGGCTGCCGCGTTTGGCTGACGCCCAAACCGTTCGATCACACCAAGCTGATGGTGGTCGACGAGGCCTGGGGATTTGTGGGATCCGCCAACTGGGACCCCCGAAGCCTGCGGTTGAATTTTGAGTATAACGTGGAGTTCTACGACCGCGAGTTGGCTCACCAACTGGACTCACTGGTGGTCGAGCGAATCGCCACGGCCACGCCGTGCACGCTGGAGACGGTCGATAACCGCGCGCTGCCGGTCAAGCTGCGCGACGGCATAGCTCGCTTGGCGACACCCATACTTTAGAACCCAATAGAATGAGAATGTACCAACACGGCCCCAAAACTCGATGGTCTTCATCGTCGTGGGGTACATCACGTAGACCCGGGAGGATTGACGCATGAGAGTGGTTGAAATCGGCAATGCCTTCGGTCTGGAGAATCTTAATCTTGGCGAGCGTGAACCGGCCGATCCCGGCCCGGGCGAGGTGACGGTTCGCATCCATGCTGCCTCATTGAATTATCGGGATTTGATGATGGTTCGGGGCCTTTATAACCCCCGACAAAAATTGCCGCTGATCCCATGCTCCGACGGCGCAGGCGAAGTGGTCGCGGTAGGCGACGGCGTCAGCCGTTTCCGTAAGGGCGATCGGGTCGCGGGCATATTCGCCCAGAAATGGCTTGCCGGTCCGGGCGATAGTAAAGTCGCCCGTTTCACCCTGGGGGGACCGCTGGACGGCACCCTTGCTGAACAGATGAACTTTCACGAAGATGGCTTGGTGTCCATACCGGACCATCTGACTTTTGATCAAGCCGCGACTCTGCCCTGCGCGGCGGTCACCGCGTGGCATGCGCTCGTGGCCCATGGTCAGATCAAGGCGGGGGACAGCGTGTTGGTGCTCGGGACGGGGGGGGTGTCACTGTTCGCGTTGCAACTGGCACAAGCCAGTGGGGCGCGCGTGGTGGTCACATCCAGTCAAGACGACAAGCTCGAGCGGGCCCGGCGTTTGGGTGCCTGGCAAACCATCAATTATCGAACGACGCCTGATTGGCCCAAACAGGTCTACGAGCTGACCAACGGCGAGGGGGTGGATCACGTGGTGGAAGTCGGCGGTGCAGGGACCTTATCGAAATCCGTCGATGCTGCCGGTATTGGCGGACGGGTAAGCGTGATCGGCGTACTGTCGGGCACCGCGGCCGAGATCGATGTCAGACGATTGCTGATGAGAGGAATCCAGCTCCGCGGCGTATTCGTCGGCAGCCGTTCCATGTTTGAGGACATGAACCGCGCCATCAGCCAGCACCGTATCGAGCCGGTGGTGGACAACGTGTTCCCGTTAGAAGACACCCGCGAGGCATTTGAGCATATGGCTCAAGGGCGTCACTTCGGGAAAATCGTTATTCGGGTTTCTTGACCAAACATGGCCGAATTGAACGCTGCCTTGGCCAAGCTTCGTAAAACCGTCGGGCCGAAAGGCTGGCTCGATTCGCCCGACGCCATGCGACCTTACCTGGAAGAGCGCAGGGGACTGTTCGAGAGTCAGGCGGCTGCAGTGGTCTGTCCCGCCAATACCGATGAAGTCGCGGCCGTGGTGAAAATTTGTCACCAATCGGGGATCGGCATCGTCCCGCAAGGCGGTAACACAGGTCTTTGCGGCGGCGCGGTTGCGGCCGATCGGCAGATATTGCTCAACCTCCGGCGGATGGACCGGATTCGCGCCGTCGATACCGCCAACGACACCATCACGGTAGAGGCCGGCTGTTTGTTGGCTGAGGTACAAAGGGCCGCCGAACAAGCGAACCGGCTGTTTCCATTGAGCATCGCCGCGGAAGGAAGCTGTCAGATCGGCGGCAACCTAGCCACCAATGCGGGCGGGCACAACGTGCTGCGCTACGGCAATATGCGAGATTTAACACTCGGAGTGGAAGTTGTTCTACCCGATGGTCGGATTTGGAACGGACTGAGTGCTCTCCGCAAGGACAACACCGGTTATGATCTGCGCCATCTTTTTATCGGCTCGGAGGGCACCCTTGGCGTCATCACTGCCGCCGTTCTGAAGTTGTTTCCGGCATTGCGTCAGCGTGTGACAGCGTTCGCTGCGGTCTCCGCTCCCGCAACCGCGATGCGACTACTCGAGACGCTCCAACGCGCCACAGGTCAATCCGTGACCAGTTTTGAACTGATATGCCGACGCGCCTTGGACTTCGTGTTTTCGACCATCCCGCAAACGAGAGATCCGCTGGATACGCCCAGCAGCTGGTATCTGCTGATCGAAGTGGGTACCTCCGGCGATGACAGTGGTTTAGAAGCCATTGTGGAAAATATACTCGCCGATGCCCTGGAAGCCGGTGATTTGGCCGATGCGGTGCTGGCCACCAGTGATTCGCAACGGGCCGACTTCTGGCGGCTACGCGATTCGATACCGGAAGCTCAGCGAAAGGTCGGCGCCAGCATCAAGCACGACGTTTCCGTGCCGCTGTCCCAAGTCCCCACGTTTCTCGAGCGCGCCACGGCGGCTGTGACTGCCGTCGATTCCCGCGTTCGGGTTTGTCCGTTCGGTCACGTCGGTGATGGCAATATCCACTTCAATTTGAGCCAACCGGTGGACATGGACGGCCAAGCGTTCATCCAAGCCTGGGCCGACTACAATCGGATCGTGCATGACATCGTGCATGAACTCGGGGGGAGTGTGTCCGCTGAACACGGAATCGGACAGCTCAAAATCGCGGAGATGGCTCGCTATAAAGACCCTGTTGCGCTGGCGCTGATGCACGCGATCAAGCGAGCATTGGATCCCGATCGAATCATGAATCCGGGGAAAATTCTGCCGGATTGACCCGCCTCATACCTGACTCGACCCATGTTGCGATACATCAGGGGACGACGCCACCAGCGCGTGTACGGCCTGGTCGGTGCTGAGAAAAACCTGACCTGGCCTCAGCCGCGCATAAAAATCGATTCGTTCCAGCCGGTCCATCACCGGCCCCTTGACCTCCGCCAAGTGCAGCGTCATGCCGTTGCCTGCCAGTGAATCTCGCAACCGTTCGAGCATATCCTCGGCGCTGGCATCGATAAAATTGACGGCGCTGCAAATCAGCACGACATGTTCAACGTCTGGCCGTTGACGCAACTCGTCCATGACCACATCTTCGACCACGCCCGCATTCGCGAAATATAGACTCTCGTCGACACGCATCAACAAGATCGTGTCCCAGGTACACACCTGGTGCCGGTTGATATTGCGATAGTGCTCCGTGCCCGGCACGCGGCCCACCACGGCAATATGCGGATGCCCGGCACGCCACAGGAATGCCGCCAGTGAAATCGCAATACCCAGCAGCAAACCGTGTTCAATGCCAAACACCAGAACACCCACCAAGGTGACCATTAACGCCAGGGCATCGGCCCGATCATAGTGCCAGGCATGCTTGATCGTCCCGACGTCGATGAGTGAGGACACGGCGATCACGATAATGGCCGCCAAAGCGGCCTGCGGCATGTAGGTAAACAGGGGTGTGAGAAACATCACCGCCAATCCGACCAATACCGCCGTGATCAACGCCGCCACTTGGGTTTTCGCACCGGCGGCATGGTTGACCATGGTTCGGCTGAACCCACCCGCAACGGGCATGGTCCCCGAAAGTGCAGAACCTAAGTTCGCAGCACCCAAGGCGACCAACTCCCGATCTGGATCGATTCGGTTACGCTCACGGTTTGCCAAAAACTTCGCGACCGAGACACTCTCAACGTAGCCGATCAGCGCAATAAGCGCCGCCGAGGGCAACAGCGCAAACCAGGTGTCGGCCGATAGAAAGCCCAAGCTGGGTTGGGGAAGGCCCGATGGAATGGCACCCACAACGGCAACGCCATATCGATCATTCAAGGCGAACAACAGAACCGTGAACGTTCCCAGCGCCACGACCATCAGCGGCGCTGACTTGCTGATCGCCGTGATTGAAGCAGGGGCCCACTCACGCTTCACAAGGTAACGGGTCAATGGCCTGCCCATTCCGTACAGAGCGAGCAAACTCAACGCCGCCAGCATCACGGTGGCGAGATTGACGGATGACAGCGAAGTCAGGCTTTGCCAAACGGTTGTCGCCGGCGTCAGTCCGCTCTCAAGTTGAATACCGGTGAGGTGCCGAAGCTGGCTGACCATGATCAGCACCGCGGCCCCGGTGGTGAATCCGGACAAAACGGGATGGCTGATAAAATTGACCAAAACCCCCGCACGCAGCGTGCCCAGGACCAGCAGGATCAGTCCGCATTCCGCGGCGAGAACCACGGCATTGGTCAGGTAATCACCACCTCCAGCGAATTCCGGCGCGCTGAGAACACTAGCCACCATAATCGCGGCGACCGAGACCGGACCCACAGCCAGCGTTCGGCTGGTACCCAGCAACGCATAGAGAATGGGGGGAGCGACACTGGCGTAAAGCCCCGTCTGCGGAGGCAGACCCGCCAACATGGCATAGGCCATGCCCTGGGGGATCAGCAAGACGGCGGTAATCACGCCCGCTGTCAGGTCACTGACCCAATCCTCGCGGCGATAATTTTGTAGTTGTTCTATTAGCGGGAACCAATGCACTTCGAGAAAACCTTAAGCCCGAGTGGACCGGTTCACGCAGCCGCTTTACCGCAAGCCAGATTCGCGGGAACTGCAACATCCATCATTTTCGGATTCGGCAGCTTCAGATTATTCATCAGCTCCGCGTAGGCCTCTGGCGAGTTCACTTGAAGACGCGGATTATGTGCCTTCTCTTCACCGATCGTACTGACAGTCCAGCCTTTGTAGTCGTGCCCAGGATAGACCAGTGTTTCCTCAGGAAGTTTTAGCAATCGATTGAAAATACTGTGATATTGAGCGATCGGGTCGCCATTCTGGAAATCGGTTCGGCCCGTGCCGCGGATTAAAAGGGTATCGCCCGTAAAAACCCGGTCAGGCAGCACGAAACTGTAGGACTCATCCGTATGTCCCGGCGTGTAGATGGCGGTTAGGGTAATCCCATCGACCAGGATCTTTTCCCCGTCACGTACTCTGAGAGAAACGCACTCCGCTTGGCTTTGTTCGCCCATGATGGTGACCGCGCCGGTGTGGTCGCGCAGTGACCCCATACCCGTCACGTGGTCGGCATGGGTATGTGTATCAATGACTTTCACCAACTTGAGCTCAAGTTCATGCAAAAGCCGAAGATAGTCATTCACCCGTTCCAGCACGGGATCGATCAGAAGCGCCTCTCGACCCGCCTTCTCGGCCAGCAGATAGGTATATGTCGAAGATTCCCGGTCAAAAAGTTGGCGAAACAGCATGACGGATAACTCCTTGGACAGCCTTTCGATTGGCCATTTTGACAACAAATCGAGACGTAAATTCCATACAGTTATTTCATTATAACCAAATTAGTCGGCTCTATGATGATCCGGCAAGAAGAGATGCTTTACGATAAACTCCGCGAAGGTCATGCCGGTGACAACAGTCCGATCTGCGGCATTTTCGAGGTGGTCAATGGAAGTACAAAACGAAACTCAAACAAGGAGTGCTGGCATGAGCCGTCGTACCCCGTCTTGGACTCACGCTATACGGTTGGCTGTCCTCAGTGCTACGGCCCTCACGCTGATCGCCTGCGGCGACTATCGCATCCGACAAGATTACGATCGAAGCTTTGATTTCAGCCAACTCAAAACCTACGCTTGGACCGCGGACTTATCGAAAACTGCGAGCATGAACCCGACGCTACTCGAACAAGTCAGGCTCTCCACTGACGCGCAACTGATGAGCCTGGGGTACCAGCAAGATCCAAGGCGACCCGATTTTCTGGTCACCGTGCGGGCGTCGGCAGAAACGAAAACCCAACCGTATATTCCGATGAGTGGAACGGGCTCCTGGGACGATACGGCGCCCACCTATGACTACGAAGTGGGAACGCTGGTCATCGACGTCATCGATCCGGCTTCGAACCGTCCCGTGTGGCGTGGACGGGCGCGCGGCGTATTGGCGGATCAACCGAATCCGGCCGAGCAACCTAAGCGCATAAACCAGGCGGTGCGCGACATACTGGCTGATTTCCCGCCAGGCGGTGGAGAACGAAAAAGCGGACGGAACGACTGACCCGGCCCCGTTAGAAGTGGGTTTGCCAGCCCCCAAAACATCGCACTGACGGGGCGAGGGCCTTGATGAGACTTCATAGTTCGAAAACACCCAGAACCCCCATCATCGTGCCAAAACGGACCGAGATGGGGGCGCCCCCCGGGACGATCTCACCACCGGCCGATGCCGAGAAACCACGGATCGAGTTGATCTGTTACGGCGCCGATGAAGTGATAGAGCGAGAAGTGGAGAGCGTCGCGGAACTGCGAGATCTGGTGGGCAAAACGGAAGTCTCGTGGATCAACATCACCGGTATTGGCGATTCGGCCACATTCACGGAACTGGGGCAACTGTTCGGCTACCATCATTTGGCCTTGGAAGATGTGGTCAACCTCCATCAGCGGCCCAAGATCGAAGACTATGACGAGTACGCCTACCTCGTATTACGAATGCCAACCTGTGAAGACGGCATGGATCTCGAACAAATCAGTGTATTTCTCGGCGCGAACCATGTGTTGACCGTTCAGGCGACACCCGGGGACTGCCTGGAGCCGGTGCGAAAACGGATACGCCGAGGCCGGGGTCGAATTCGAACGCAGGGCGCCGATTACCTTGCCTATGCCATCACCGATGCCATCATCGACCGTTATTTTCCCATCGTTGAAGATTTCAATGCCCGTCTCGATCAACTGGAAGACCGTGTGATTCCGACCCCGGACGAACGCGCTTTGGGTGAAATACACAATGTCAGGCATGACCTGTCGGTACTTCGTCGTGTCGTGGCTGCGACCCGCGATGTTGTCGGACCATTGTCCCGTGGAGAGATCGAACTAAAAGACGAGGATACGCAGCTGTTTTTTCGCGACTGTTATGACCATACCGCACAGTTGCTCGACGCAATCGAGAGCTGTCGAGAGCTCAGTTCCAGCCTCATTGATATCCATTATTCCGTGGTCGCCCATCAGATGAACGAAATCATGCGAATTCTCACCTTGATCGCGACCTTATTCATGCCGCTCAGCTTCGTCGCCAGTCTCTACGGCATGAACTTCGATCGTCATGTCTCCCCCTGGAACATGCCGGAGCTCGGCTGGTCTCTCGGCTATCCGTTCGCGCTTGCGGTGATGTTGGCCATGTTTGCCGGGTTTTTGATCTTCTACCGGCGTCGGGGTTGGCTGGGGCGGGTTCGCCACCGCCGGTCAGGCCGCTCGTCCAACACCAGTGAAGGCCGCTAACCCAGGCCTGTGAGTCTTCACCTACTTTTCCTCCTGACCTCCTGAACCAATCGTTTTCCGTGTGTCAGGCCGGCTAGTTGAAGCTGGAATGTTGCAAACGTTATGCTGCGCCAGTCTTTTTTGACCAGGGATTGGAGTGACTGATGCGGATACGGTTTTTGTTTTGGGTGTTGACCGTTTTCTTTGCCATGCCGTGTTTCGCCAACGAATGGCTTGCGCCTTTCGCGGGCAGTACGTTGATCGGCGAGTACCACTCCGAGTATGAAGAGCTACTGATCGGTGTGCGCAAAGGCGGGCAACTGGAGACCGTGTCTGCAAGCGGGCGCCTGGCAAGCCGAATCTACCGATGGCCGGACAACAGGACGGCGGAGGATATCGCTCGAAGTCTCGAGCAATCCTTAACACAGAGCGGTTTCGAGATTCTCCTCGCCGCCGATCAAAACGATAATATCAAATCGTTCATTACATCCCGACTATATGGTCGCAAGGCCATGAGTATCGCCCAGAAACGCGACTACGAATCAGAAGGTAATCTGATGGCTTTGTCGACGGTCGATTATCTGACCATCTACAGTAGCCACTACCTTTCCGCGCGTAAAACGGTTGGTGGACAGGACGTGTATGTAGCGGTTTTGGTGAGCCCCAATCGAAACGACTATCTGGTAGACACACTTGGGAGCGTCGCGGTTGAAGCAGACATGACCAGGTTGAATCTAGCTGCGCTGAACAATGCCATCGAATCTCAGGGTCACGCGTCGGTCTATGATATTTACTTCGAGCGGGACAGTGCACGCATCACTGACGCGTCGGAACCGGCGCTCAACGCCATCACCGCTTTTCTCACTCAGCATCCGAATGACCATTTTTACGTGGTCGGGCACACTGACGATGCGGGCAGTTTCTCAGCCAGCATAACCTTGTCCCGAGCACGCGCCGAGGCAGTTAAAGACGCACTGCTGGAACGCGGCATTGATGAAGACCGGCTGGATGCTCATGGCGCGGGACCTTTATCTCCGTTGGCCTCAAATCGCAGCGAGAGCGGTCGTGAGCTGAATCGCCGAGTGGAGTTGGTGCTTCGGTTGAGACATTGAGTTCATTTCTGTTACTCAGCGGGGCTTGCCTCACCCCCATCTCTCGAGCTAGCAAAGCCTTGTCATGACCCGGGTGATTAGAATCCCAAGATATTCCTCTTGGTGCGTGAGACTTAGCCCGGGTGCGGTAGGCCGCCACCAGCGGCCAGCCATCGGGTGAATTGGGTGCTCCCAGACACAAGGCCATGGAAATGATGTTGGCTGAAGGAGATTAGTTTATATGTCAGCAACAAAGGCAAAGGGGCATCTGCTCGCGAGACAAACACGCCGCTGATAACCGCTCCGACGCACAACCAAACGCGGTCGCCCGCCCAACCATGCTACCGACGCCGGCACATCAGTGGCGACCAAGCCCTCATCACCACTCCGATTAGGATCGTTGGCGAATAAATCAATTTGTAAAAGCATCGATCTTGTGCCTTGATCTAGTACAGACCCCAGAAAATCGGGCGACGATCCAGACTTATCGTGTGTTTTGGTGTGGTCCTGGTTCGCGCATTAACAACCAACAGAATTCAAAAGGATGTTCGAGCTTGCTTGGAAGCGGGCGAAACATCAGTGATATGCGAGGAGGAGAGGACATGTCTGCAGAGCATTTCGACATGTTGATTGTGGGTGCCGGTTTGTCCGGAATCGGGGCGGCATTCCACATGAGCGAACGCTGCCCAAACAAGTCATTCGCTATTTTGGACGGGCGGGACCGGATCGGTGGAACGTGGGATCTGTTCCGTTACCCGGGCGTTCGCTCCGACTCCGATATGTATACCCTGGGGTTTCCATTCCGCCCTTGGAATGACCGCAGAGCCATCGCACCCGGCAGGGCGATTCTCGATTACATCCAGCAGACCGCTCGAGAGTTCGATCTGGAAAGCAAAATTCGATTTCGCCAGAAAGTTAAACGAGCCAACTGGTCAAGCTCGGATGCGCAATGGACAGTCGACGTTCAAACCGGTTCCGATGACGAACCCATTCGGTATACCTGTAATTTTCTCTATATGTGCAGCGGATACTACCGGTATGACCAGGGTTATATGCCGGACTATCCGGGCGTTGCGAATTTCCAAGGAGAACTCATTCATCCTCAAAAATGGCCGGAAGATCTCGACTACAGTGGAAAACGCGTCGTGGTGATCGGCAGTGGGGCCACGGCCATCACGCTGGTACCTGCCATGGCCGAAAATGCTGCGCATGTCACCATGCTGCAGCGTTCACCGACCTATGTCATTGCACTTCCCGAGTGGGATCCCATCACCGAGGCCATTCGTATTGCGCTTCCCAAGCGCGTGGGTTCCAGCATTAATCGCTTTAAAAACGTCTGGCTAGCCACATTCTTTTTTCAGATTGCCCGACGATGGCCAAACCTGATTCGTAAGGCACTGCGTTTTCACATGCGTCGCCAGCTCGCCGAAACCTGTGATGCGGATGTGCACTTCAACCCCAAATACAACCCGTGGGAAGAACGTTTGTGTATTGCCGCCAATGGCGACTTGTTCAAGGCGATCCGATCCGGTCGTGCCAGCGTGGTGACAGACCACATCGAGACGTTCACCGAATACGGCATCAAGCTGCGTTCCGGGGAAAGCTTAAAGGCCGATGTCGTCGTCTCGGCAACCGGCTTGGATCTGGTACCGTTGGGTGGCGTTGAGTTCACGATAGATGGCGCGCGTTGGGAACCAGGAAAGAGCATGACCTACAAAGGCATGATGTTCAAAGACGTGCCCAATCTGGCCCAGGCCACCGGCTATACCAATGCCTCGTGGACGCTGAAGTGCGATCTCACAAGCCGGTACGTTTGTCGATTGATCGATTACATGGATCAGCACGGATACCGGTATTGCACACCCCGGAACCACGATCCGAGCGTGACCGAATTGCCGTTTGTGGACTTCAGCTCGGGATACATTCAGCGAGCCATCGATCGTTTCCCGAAACAGGGCTCGAAGCCGCCCTGGAAGCTCTACCAGAACTACGCGAGGGATATCGTCAGTCTGAAATTCGGTGCACTTGCCGACGAGGCCATGGAGTTCACCGGCGAGAACGTGGAAGCAAAAACAGAGGCGACGGTTTCGTCTCCGATACCGTAGCGCACCATCGCTCGGAGGATGAGGGTCCCCGCCATGACCGGCCAAACCCGGGATGAGGGCGCCTCTCGAGATTAAACAAAAAAACCGCCGGTCGGGAAATACCCGGCCGGCGGCCTTTATACCGACGAATCGGTCGACCTTTCTTTCCCTACGCGGCCTTGGCCAGGGATCGCAGGACGTATTGGAGAATACCGCCGTTTTCGTAGTACTCCCACTCCTTCGGCGTATCGATGCGAAGTTTCGCCGTGAAGGTCTTGGTCTCGCCGCTCTCACTCTTGGCCGTCACGGTCACGCTCGTGGCACCTTTGCTCAAACCTGTCAGAGAGAAGGTCTCCACACCGGTCAAGCCCAGCGATTCGGCATTTTCACCATCTTGGAATTGCAAGGGCAAAACGCCCATGCCCACCAAATTGGAGCGATGAATACGCTCAAAGCTCTCGGCGATGACCGCCTTCACGCCGAGCAGAACCGTGCCTTTGGCGGCCCAGTCACGCGAGGAGCCCGTGCCGTATTCCTTACCGGCGAGCACGACCAGCGGAGTCCCATCGGATTTGTACTTCATGGCGGCATCGTAGATGGCCATTTGCTGATCGGTGGGCAAGTACTTGGTATAACCGCCTTCCACACCTGGGACCAGCTTGTTACGGAGTCGAATGTTGGCAAAGGTGCCACGCATCATCACCTCGTGGTTGCCGCGGCGCGAACCGTAGGAATTGAAATCCTGCGGTTGTACACCGTGCGAAATGAGGTACTTGCCAGCTGGACTGTCCGCCTTAATATTACCGGCCGGTGAGATATGGTCGGTGGTAATGGAGTCGCCCAACAGGGCCAGACACCGGGCACCCTCGATATCTTCGATGCGATTGGTCGCCATCGTCATGCTCTCGAAGTAGGGCGGGTTCTGAACATAAGTCGAACTGGCGTCCCATTCGTAGATATTGCCTTCCGGAACACTCAAGCTGTTCCAGCGATCATCACCTTTAAAGACACTGCCGTAGGATTCTGTGAACATCGCCGAGGTGACGTTGCCGGAAATGCAATCGGCCACTTCCTGGTTGGACGGCCAGATGTCCTTCAGATAGACATTATTGCCGTCTTGATCCTGGCCGATCGGATCCTTGTACAAATCGACGTTCACGGTACCGGCCAATGCGTAGGCGACAACGAGAGGCGGTGATGCCAGGAAGTTCATGCGCACGTCCGCATGCACACGGCCTTCGAAGTTTCGGTTCCCCGACAATACCGAGCAAGCCACCAACTCGTTTTCTTGGATGGCCTTGCTGAACTCGTCCGGCAGCGGTCCGGAATTACCGATGCAGGTGGTGCAACCGTAGCCGACGGTGTAAAAACCGACCGCTTCCAAGTCATCCAACAGACCCGCCTTTTCCAAATACTCGGTCACGACCAGGGACCCGGGGGCCAAGGACGTCTTAACCCATGGTTTCGCTTTCAGGCCTTTGGCAGCCGCGTTGCGGGCAACCAACCCGGCTGCCATCAGTACGGCGGGGTTTGAGGTATTGGTGCAGCTGGTAATGGCCGCGATCACCACCGAACCGTCTTTCAACTGGAAACTTTGGCCGTTATAGGTGACATCTGCCGCGCCAGTCTTGTTGGATCGTGCTTCTGCGAAAGGCTTGAGCGCCGTTTCGTAGGTGCTCTTCATGTCCACCAAGGTGATGCGGTCCTGAGGACGTTTGGGTCCCGCCAAGCTGGGCACGACCGTAGACATGTCGAGTTCCAACACATCGGTGTAGTCTGCCTGCTGTCCTTTTTCGCGCCACATGCCTTGCGCTTTGGCATAGGCCTCGACCAGGGCGATTTGTTCCTCGCTCCGGCCACTCAAAGCCAAATAGTTCAGGGTTTCCTGGTCGACGGGGAAAATGCCGCAAGTGGCGCCATACTCCGGTGCCATGTTGGCGATGGTCGCCCGATCCGCCAGTGGCAGCTGGTCCAAGCCGTCGCCGAAGAACTCCACGAACTTGCCGACCACACCTTTTTGCCGAAGCATTTGGGTCACGGTCAATACGAGATCCGTGGCGGTGATGCCTTCCGGCATTTTTCCAGTGAGCTTAAAGCCGATCACGTGCGGTATCAGCATGCTGATGGGTTGGCCCAACATGGCCGCCTCGGCTTCGATACCGCCGACGCCCCAGCCCAATACCCCGACACCGTTGATCATGGTGGTGTGCGAGTCGGTGCCCACGACGGTGTCCGGATAGGCAACCGATTTTCCGCTCTCATCCTTGGTGAATACGACCCGGGCCAGATACTCCAGGTTGACCTGGTGCACGATGCCGGTATCGGGGGGCACCACAGCGAAATTCGAAAACGCGGTCTGTCCCCAACGCAGGAACTGGTAGCGCTCCTTGTTACGTTGAAACTCAATCTTGGCGTTCAAATCGGCCGCATCGGGTTTCCCGTATTCGTCGACTTGCACGGAGTGGTCGATGACCAGTTCAGCCGGCGAGAGGGGGTTGATTTTGTTGGGATCGCCACCGAGCTTCTTCATGGCATCCCGCATCGCGGCCAGATCGACCACGGCAGGAACGCCGGTAAAGTCCTGCATGACCACCCGCGCCGGGGTGAAGGCAATTTCTTTCGATGGTTCGGCTTTGGAATCCCAATTGACGAGTGCCTCGATATCCTGCCGCGTCACATTGACGCCGTCTTCCGTTCGGAGCAAGTTCTCCAAAAGAATTTTCAGGGAGTAGGGAAGAGAAGCAACTTTGTCATCCTTGATGGCATCCAAGCGATAGATTTCATATTCACGATCGCCCACCTTCAAAGATGAGCGGGCACTAAAACTATCTGTCATGCATTCCTCCCGTTGTGCCGACTAATCGGCCAATTAAGACGTTGAAAACCAGGGGTCTCGCGGCGACGGTTGAATGAACCGGATCCATCCGTGGCGGATCAGCTCCAGTAACCAAACCATAACGGAATAAAGGCAGTCGGCGGACTGAAAAACATGATCCAACCAGTGCTGTGCAAGACCACGCCGTGCGGTGTGCGCGGGATTATAACGAAGAACCGACCTGCAAACTATTCGAACGGACCGACGGCGGAGATCGCGCCGCGCTCTCGTCGGGCAAGCGCGACCAGATTCCGCCTGCGTAGCAACACCGCCAAGCGACTCCCGCCGCATTGGCGCCACAGATAAGCCGAGCGGATAGCCGCCAGCAACAAGCTTCGTACCAAACTGGCGTTGCGTGCTTGTCGAAGATGTGTCCCGTCACCGCGAACAATGATTCGGGGCTGCAGTCCTTGGGTGATTTCCTGATAGAGCGCCGCCAAGTGCTCAATGAGAGGCTCATCCATTAGATCGAACATTCGGCTTTTATTGACTGCGGCTCGAATGCCTTCCGCCAACAAGTCGGCGCGATGAGCGTTGCGGTGCAATCTCCGTTCAAGCGATACCAAGGTGGCAACGTAATAGGAAACGGGCGTTAAACGTTGCGGGGTCAAGGGATTGGACAAAGTCGCAATCAGCGAATCCAAACCCAGTTGAAGTTTCTCACGGCCACCGTATATGGACTCGACGGAGTCTGCATCCACCGCCATCAGGCTCCCCAGGCTGGCCCGGAGTGAAACTTCCTCGGCTCGCCCCGTTCGAGCAATCTGCTGCACCAGTTCCGCCGCCTGAAAAACCCCGGCCAAGGCGAGAATGCGATCCCCTTCGGAGTAACGAGCCATCTGTTCAGGCCTTCGCTTCATGCACCGCCGGCCGTTCGGAACACTCCGAAGAGGTGGCCAGTCGTTCACGAATCACGGCGCCGCCCAAGCATTCCTCGCCAGTGTAGAATACAACGGATTGTCCGGGAGTGACGGCCCATTGAGAATCATCGAACACCACCCGCAGGCCGTCGGAGATGGGATAAACCGTGCAGGACTGCGCCGATTGCCGATACCGGACTTTGGCCTTGCAACGCAAGGGAAGCACGGGCGATTGTCCGGATATCCAATACGCACTTTCGCTCAACAGGGCCGAAGACAGCAGCCGCGGATGATCGTGCCCCTGACCGACGATGAGAGAATTGCTTCCCAAGTCTTTGTCCACCACATACCACGGCCGCTCGTCGGCATGACGTTGCCCACCGATCCCCAAACCCTTACGTTGGCCCAGCGTATGGAACATCAAACCTTGATGGCGCCCCAGATGGACCCCGTCGACGCTGAATATATTCCCGGGCTGGGCCGGCAGATAACGGGATAAGAAATCGGCGAAATCTCGCTCCCCGATAAAGCAAATGCCCGTGCTGTCCTTCTTGTCGAAATTGCCGAAACCGGCATCTTCCGCCAGCTGCCGCACTTCATCTTTGGACAACTCCCCAAGCGGAAACAACGTCCGCGCAAGCGCCTCGCTCGGAACCGCATGGAGAAAAT
Organism: Pseudomonadota bacterium; assembly: GCA_034189865.1. Taxonomy (NCBI): domain Bacteria; kingdom Pseudomonadati; phylum Pseudomonadota; species Pseudomonadota bacterium. The sequence continues at coordinate 74,537 of JAXHTV010000003.1, forward strand.
ACGTCTGATCTTTTGCTCGATCCGCTGCACAGAGCAGATGAGTGCCACGCTCATCGTGACGCAAGCGAGCGTAGTGGCCGGTGGCAATAAAATCGGCTCCCAGTCGCATCGCATAGTCGAAAAACGCTTTGAACTTGATTTCACGATTACAGAGGATGTCCGGATTGGGCGTTCGACCGGCACGATACTCGTCGAGAAAATGGCGAAAAACCCGGGCTCGGTATTCCGCTGCGAAATTGGCACGGTGAAGGCCGATACCGAGATCGGCGCACACCGCCCGGGCATCCTGAAAATCCTCGGCAGCCGTGCAGTAACTGTCATCGTCTTCCCAATTGACCATGAACAGTCCTTCCACGCGATATCCGGCCTCCAACAACAGATGGGCCGCAACGGACGAGTCGACCCCACCGGACATGCCGACGATGACCAGCGGCGAAGAGACATTTGGAGTTGGCTTGATCGGGTTCATGCTTGCGGACGAATTTCTATCTCGCCAAGAGACGCAACCGATGCGCGATGACCTCGGGGCATCCCGATTTTCGTTTCCAAGAGCTCGACTGATCGCTGTACATGTGGGGTGCGTTCAAACAGTCGAGGCTTTAGGGCGTATTCACAAACGGCCTATGATAGCAGGATCAGGCGGTTGTGGGAGCTTCAGGCAAGGCGGAACCACCAACCATCCTGGCTCGAGGGTCCCGACCACCCCGCGTTACCTTGGGCATCCCGCTGGCGTGATACAGCCCCTCATCTAACGGTTCGATTTCTGCTCAAGCCATGCTACGATGCGCTGACTTCACCAAGATTCGTATGCGATTTAGATATTATTGATCGCAAATAAACCATAAAATTAAAGGACTTGCGGGCGACTTCTAATGTCAATTGGAGTAATATTTCCAGGCCAGGGATCTCAATCCGTGGGCATGCTGGGCGATTTGGCCGCCGCTTTTCCTGTGGTACGCCACACCTTCAGTGAGGCCTCGGATGTATTGGGTTACGATCTCTGGTCGTTGGTCCAGGACGGTCCGGAAGCTGGGCTGAATCAAACCCAGAAAACCCAGCCGGCATTGCTGACAGCCGGTGTAGCCGTTTGGCATGTGTGGCAGGAAAGGCAGGGTGCCCCCGCCCGCGTCATGGGTGGCCACAGTCTGGGCGAATACACGGCACTGGTTTGCTCTGGGGCATTGGATTTCTCCGATGCTGTTGCCTTGGTAGCCAAGCGTGGCGAGTTCATGCAAACGGCCGTTGCTGAGGGTGTCGGCGCCATGGCCGCTATACTGGGGCTTGACGACGAAGCGGTGGCGGAGGTTTGCACCGCAGCTGCTGCGAATGAAGTGGTCGAGCCCGTTAACTTTAACGCACCCGGTCAAGTCGTGATCGCCGGCCACCGTGCCGCGGTTGACCGCGCGCTGGAGCTGGCCAAGGAGAAAGGCGCCAAACGGGCCCTTATTTTGCCGGTCAGCGTGCCGTCCCACTGCAGTTTGATGACCCCTGCGGCTGAATCACTAGCGGATGCATTGAAGGATCTGGACATTCGCAGCCCAAAAATCCCTGTCATCCACAATGTCGACGGTCAAGCCCGGAGTCAGGCGGACGAAATTCGTGAAGCGCTGGTGCGGCAACTCCACAGCCCGGTCAAGTGGGTTGACTGTGTTCGCACCATGGTGGGTATGGGCACGCAGGCATTTATCGAAGCCGGTCCAGGTAAGGTCTTGGCGGGTTTGGGTAAGCGTATTGATCGAAACGCGCCGGTATCGCCGGTGTTCGACCTGGACAGTTTAGAGCAAGCGTTAAAAACGGCGTCGGAGTTAGGCGATGGCTGAAGAAGCGAAAGTTGCACTGGTTACCGGCGCATCCCGGGGTATTGGTCGCGCGATTGCGCTCGAACTCGGCAAACGGGGTTTTCGGGTTGTGGGCACCGCCACCTCAGAATCCGGTGCCAGCCGTATCGAAGAGAGCCTCAAAGACGCTGGAATTGATGGTGTCGGGCAGGTACTAAACGTTGCCGATCCGTCTTCGATCAGCGATTTGATCTCCTCGCTTAAAGAAGCGCCCGGAGAGCCATCGGTACTTGTCAATAACGCCGGTATTACCCGCGACAATCTTCTTATGCGAATGAAAAATGAGGAATGGGAAGATATTATCAGTACCAATCTCAGCTCCGTTTTTCGCATGTCGCAAGCATGTTTGCGCCCCATGATGAAGGCGCGGTGGGGAAGGATCATCAGCATCGCCTCAGTGGTCGGCGTCATGGGCAACGCCGGTCAAAGCAACTATGCCGCCGCCAAAGCGGGAATCATCGGTTTCAGCAAATCACTCGCACGTGAAGTGGGATCGCGCGGCATCACCGTTAATGTCGTCGCACCGGGCTTCATCGCCACGGACATGACCGATGCGTTAACGGAAGAACAAAGATCGGCGATCCTCGGTCAGGTTGCGCTGGGACGGCTGGGAAAACCGGAAGACATTGCCAAGGCGGTCGGATTCCTGGCGTCTGACGATGCCGCATACGTCACCGGTGAAACCTTGCACGTCAACGGAGGCCTTTACATGGTTTGATCGTCACAAGATTGGACCATACGGTGCAAATTGTAGATTGGTCGGGCGCTTTTCACTAAAATGGCGCCCGCGCGAAGAATTACCGTCCGCTTTAGAGGATATGAGGACTATGAGCAGTATTGAGGAACGGGTTAAAAAAATCATTGTCGAGCAACTCGGTGTCAAGGAAGAAGAAGTAAAACCGGAAGCGTCTTTCGTGGATGATCTGGGTGCCGATTCTCTGGATACCGTCGAGCTGGTGATGGCCCTGGAAGAAGAGTTTGAATGCGAAATTCCCGACGAGGAAGCTGAGAAGCTGACCACCGTGGGTGAAGCGCTGAATTACATCCAGGCCAATCTGGTTGAATAATCCCGCCTCCTCGATTGAAATCCGTATGCCGTCGCTTGCAGCAAGCGACGGCATATTTCTATCGGGACCAGGGAAAAACTGTTAGCGGAAGTCTTAGACGGGGGTTAACGTGTCAAAGCGACGTGTGGTAGTCACTGGGCTGGGAGTGGTATCTCCGCTTGGGTTGAATGTGGTCGATACCTGGAAGGCCTTGACGGCCGGAAAGAGCGGTGCCGCTCCGTATAACGTCGACTTTGACGTCAGCAAATTTCCAACCCGCTTCGCGGCCCAGGTCAAAGACTTCGACCCCACGCAATCGATGTCGGCAAAAGAAGCCCGGCGCATGGATGTTTTCATCCAATATGCGATCGCCGCGGCGAGAGAAGCGATGAGTGATGCATCGCTGGAAGTGACCGAAGAGAATGCCGCGAGGATCGGTGTGTCCATCGGCTCGGGAATCGGCGGCATATACGGCATTGAGAAGAACCACACGCTCTATCTCGAGAACGACCATTCTCCGAAAAAGATCTCTCCGTTTTTCGTGCCGGCCAGCATCATCAACATGGCTTCAGGCAACCTGTCGATCATGCACAATCTCAGAGGTCCCAACTTGGCGACCGTCACGGCCTGTACCACCGGGACCCACAACATCGGCTTGGCTGCTCGAGCCATCCAGTATGGCGATGCGGATGTCATGATTGCCGGTGGAACGGAAATGTCGAGTACGCCGGTGTCCCTCGGCGGGTTCTGCGCCGCACGCGCTTTGTCTACCCGAAACGATGAGCCCGAAAAGGCCAGCCGTCCGTTCGACAAAGACCGCGACGGATTCGTCATGGGCGATGGCGCCGGTATCGTCGTCTTGGAAGAGTATGAGTCTGCCCGTGCCCGAGGCGCCCGCATATACGCTGAGCTTCTCGGCTTCGGCATGAATGCAGACGCTTATCATGTCACCCAACCCAGCGAAGGCGGCCGGGGCGCCGCCGATTGCATGCATATCGCCCTCAAAGATGCCGGTTTAAACGGCGATCAAATTGACTATGTCAATGCCCATGGCACGTCCACACCGGCGGGTGACGTGGCAGAAACCATGGCGATCAAGCGTGCTTTTGGCGAACATGCCAAAGCGTTGTGTGTGAGCTCCACCAAATCCATGACCGGCCACATGCTGGGCGCCGCCGGAGCTGCCGAAGCGGTCTTTTCTGTCCTTGCCCTGAGCGATCAGGTCATTCCACCGACCATTAACCTGGACAACCCCGACCCAGAATGTGACCTGGACTATGTTCCGCATACGGCACGTAACGCTGAGTTAAGCTATGTCCTGTCCAATTCGTTCGGTTTCGGTGGAACCAATGGAACCCTCATTTTTGGGATTCTAAAGTAGGTCGCCGCGCTTGCCGGTGGTTCCAGAGGAACAGACTTATATCGAAACATCGGGGGTCATCCCCGACTTGCTCGCGCTACACGAGTCCAACTCCAAGCGCTATCCGTTTTTATTGGAAAGTTCAGCTCGCCATGAGTTGACCGGGCGCTTTGACTTGCTCTTTGCGTTCCCCGGCGAGTCGCTGGTTGCAACACCCACTGCCGACGAAGACCATCCACCTTTTTTGCAGACATTGAAGTCGTGGTGGAGCCGGGAACGGGGGCAACACGCACCTCGGGATGATTGGCCATTCTGGGGCGGATGGTTTCTTTTTTTGAGCTATGAGCTTGCCGGGGAAATCGAGCCCAGCTTGCATCTACCGGCACCTCGAACGCCCATGCTGCCTACCGCCAAGGCCGTCCGCTGTCCCGCCGCTGTTATCGTAGATCACGTTCGCGCTCAGTCCGCCATCGTCGCCGAATCTCAGGAAATGCTCGATCAAATCCGTACGGATTTGACTAAGCTGACCCCCGAACCGGGCTCTCCGTTTCCCACCTGCCGACTCACCGAAGAACCCGCGGAAAAGTACCTTGATCGAATCCGGCGGGCAAAACATTACATCCGAGAAGGCGATATCTTCCAGGCCAATCTCTCGCGTTCATGGCATGCATGCTATTCTCGGCCGATCTCCGCGGCTGCTCTTTACCGTCGATTGAAACACAGTAACCCTGCGCCGTTCTCCGGCTTGGCGATGCTAGACGATCGCGCAGTCATTTCGACTTCCCCGGAACGATTGGTGTCCGTAAGGGGAGGGCGAGTGGATACGCGGCCCATCGCAGGCACCCGGCCGCGAAGCGCCGATCGGGATCAAGACGAAGCGCTGCTGACGGAGCTGATCACACACCCGAAAGAGCGCGCGGAACATGTCATGTTGATTGATCTCGAACGCAACGATTTGGGTCGGATCTGCAAGCCCGGCAGCGTTCAAGTTAGCGAAATGATGACCGTCGAATCCTATGCCCATGTCCACCACATCGTCTCCAACGTGATCGGAACTTTGCAAGATGACATGACGCCCGTCGATGTAATTCAAGCGACTTTTCCCGGCGGGACCATCACGGGTTGTCCGAAGGTTCGTTGTATGGAAATCATTGCCGAGCTTGAAGGCGAGGGTCGGGGTTTGTATACCGGTTCGATGGGTTATCTCAGCCGTGACGGCCAGATGGACCTAAACATTTTGATCCGGAGCGCTTTGCTCAGCGAGGACCAAGTATTTTTCCGAACCGGCGGCGGCATCGTCGCCGACTCGGACCCTGAACACGAACTGCGTGAAACACGCGCCAAGGCCCGTGGTTTGCTGGCGGGGCTTAACCGCCAAACGAACCGATGATCCGCGCACTGGTTAATGGCGATCCGAACGGATGCATCCCGCTGGATGACCGGGGCGTTCTATATGGTGACGGACTGTTCGAAACCATCAGAATCGTTCACGGGCAGCCGGACAACTGGGACGGACACATGCGCCGGTTGCGACGTGGTTGCACCCAGCTGCGGCTGCCCACTCCGCCTGTTGCTCTCCTGCGGCAGGAGATCGATCACCTGGCGTCCGGTCAGCACTGCGCCATCGCTCGAGTACAGCTGACATTGGCCGGTGGCGAGCGGGGCTATAAAAGGCCCGCCGCCGGACGCTTCAACCGCATACTCACGCTGCACGAACTATTGCCCTTACCTGCGCGCTGTTACGAAACCGGTGTCACCGTGCGCTGGTGTCATTTCCAATTGGCGGACCACAGCGGCTTATCCGGAATCAAACACCTCAATCGCCTTGAGCAGGTGATGGCTCGCGCGGAATGGGACGACGTCGAAATTTTCGATGGTTTGTTAACCGACCAACGGGGGCGGGTGATCGGGGGTACGATGAGCAATCTGTTCTTGATCCAAAAAGGGGAGCTCCTGACCCCGGATGTTTTCCATGCAGGCGTGGCCGGCACCATGCGAGAACGCGTCTTTCGCGCAGCTCGGGAACTCGGTTTGCATGCGACTGAAACGCCGGTGACGCCTGAGATGTGCCAACAAGCCGACGGCTTATTTCTCAGCAATGCCGTCCGTGGCATCGTGCCTGTCTCACGTCTAGAGCAGCAGAGTTTCGACCGGCACGATCTCACCGCTCAGGTGATGGAAAATCTGCAGGAGCCGCCATCGGCGATCGTATGCCGCACTTAGATTCCATGAATGCCAAGAAAGTACTGACTTTCCGCTCTGACGGAACGCTCACTCGAGCGTTTTTTGGTAAGGTGTCGCAGGAGAAGCCGCCCGTTACGCGGCCGTTTATCACGGGTTGAATTTGAGTTTTTCGCGCCTACTCATTGCCATTGTGCTTATTTTGCTTTCCACCGCAGCCGTGGGCGGGTGGATCGCTGTACGCTGGTTGGAGCACTATCGAACCACGCCCTTGTCCGGCTATAGCGATCCGGTCGTTTTCGCGGTGGAGCGCGGTGATTCCTTGGCCCGTGTCGCCCGCGAACTGACGAAACGAGATATCTTGCCCCATGAGAGACCGTTTCGCCTCATCGCCCGATGGCAGGGGGTCGCCGGCGCCATCAAGGCCGGCGAGTATCAGATCCAACCCGCGATCACGCCTCAAGCGCTGCTGGATCAGTTGGTGCGCGGTGAAGTGTTGCAACATCGACTGACACTGGTCGAGGGTTGGTCATTTCGGGATGTCATGGTTGCTATCTCGACCCATGACGCGCTCACCCACGATCTGAAAAATTCGACCGAACAAGAAATCATGGCCGCCATCGGGCGACCCGGCGAGCATCCCGAGGGACGGTTCTTCCCTGACACCTACGCCTTTGCCCGCGGAACCTCGGACATCACTGTGCTCAAACAAGCTTATGCAGCCATGGAGCGTCAACTGGCGGCGGCATGGGCTGAGCGGCAACCGGATCTGCCGCTGAAAACACCCTATGAGGCGCTGATTCTGGCCTCTATTGTCGAGAAAGAAACCGGACTACCAGACGAGCGCAGCCAAATTGCCGGCGTGTTTGTCCGCCGGCTGCGCTTAGGCATGCGCCTGCAGACCGACCCCACAGTGATATACGGGTTGGGGTCTCGCTTCGACGGCAATCTCACCCGCGCGCATCTGCGGGAAAAGACCGACTACAATACCTACCGCATTAGTGGTTTGCCCCCAACACCGATTGCCTTACCCGGCCGCGCCTCGCTTGTCGCCACCGTTCAACCGGCGTCGGGTGATAGCTTGTTCTTTGTCGCCCGGGGTGATGGCGGGCATGTGTTCTCCGCGACCTTAAAGGAACACGAACAAGCGGTGCGCTGCTACCAGTTAGGGCGCTGCAAATGACGAATTTAGAAACAAACAGTCACCGGAAAGCAGCATGAAGCGCGGATTTTTCGTCACCCTGGAAGGGGGAGAGGGCACCGGGAAAAGCACCAACCTGCCGTTCGTTTGCGAGTATTTGCAAAGGCACGGAATTGAGGTAGAACAGACACGGGAACCCGGAGGAACACGCATTGGTGAGCGAATCCGGGAGCTTCTGCTCCACGGTGACGACATGCCGTCCGACACCGAATTGCTACTGATGTTCGCGGCCCGTTCGGCGCACATCCAACAACGGATCCGACCTGCCTTGGAATCCGGAAAGTGGGTCATCTGCGATCGCTTTACCGATGCCAGCTACGCCTATCAAGGCGGCGGCCGCGGCATCCCGGAAGCACGCATCGCCGCATTGGAAGATTGGGTTCAAGGTGCACTCCGGCCGGATGCCGTGCTGATTTTCGATGCGCCGTTGGAGATCGCGATGGCCCGTGCTGTCCAGCGGGGTCACGCGGATCGTTTTGAGCGAGAGCAAACGGTCTTTTTCGAGCGCGTTCGCGAGACCTATTTACGCCGGGCGGAACAACCCGGGTATCACATCATCAACGCCGCATTGGAATTGGATCAGGTGCAAATTCAGCTGCAGGGCCTGATGAACCGGCTGATCGCCGATTGGAAAACACGCTGATTCGGGGGCCGTCTTGTCCAATCCATGTTTCTCCTGGCATACCGCCATTCTGGATCAGTTGAATCTTGCTCGCCAAACCGGGCGGATCGCACACGGCTTGCTGTTCCATGGTCCCGCCGGCGTGGGAAAACATCACTTCGCACGTGTTCTGGCCAAGTCATTGTTTTGTTCGCACCCGACGTCGACGGGGGAGGGGTGTGACGCTTGTCGCAGCTGCCGCCAGTTCGATGCCCAGACCCACCCCGATTTCCTGTATTTGACACCCGAGGAAGGTAAGGGCCAAATCCGGATCGACCAGGTTCGCGACCTGACGGCGGACTTGGGACTGACCGCCTTCTACGGGGGATTGAAAATTGCGGTGATCGACCCCGCGGAGGCCATGAATCCATTTGCCGCCAACAGCTTGCTAAAAACCTTGGAAGAGCCACCGGCTGATTCACTGATTGTTCTCGTCACCGAACAACCGGGACGATTGCTTCCCACCATTCGGAGCCGGTGTCAGATGATCCGTTTCGATTTGCCAGCCCAATCGACTGCTCAAGCATGGTTGCTGGAACAAGGGCACGCCGCCGATGCTGCGGACATTGGCCTCGGCTATGCAGAAGGCGCACCTTTGTTGGCCGAGCGTTTTCTGACCGAGAACCTGGTAGACATGGACGCCAATCTTGATCAGGAATTGGCGGACCTGATTCTGAACCGCACGGATGCCGTCACCGTCGCAGATGGCTGGAATCGCAATTATCCGCTCGATCTCGTCATGCGGGGAATGATCGGTCGGACCCGGGCGCTGATATGGTCCAAATTGGGATGCGATGGACCTGAGCCTACTTTTTTTCAAGCCCGACTCGCGACGGCCATTAAACAACTGGCAGAGCGCGCCGATACGGAGAATGCCACCCGGTATTTGGCTTTGCTTTACCAAAGCCGTACCTGGTTGAGCACCACGGCGAACAAACCGGCGCTTTTAGAGACCTTGCTGACTCCTTGGCGCCACCAACTACGTGGGCCGTACACCGAGTCCATGAATGATATTTTTAGAGGATAAGTTTTCGTTTTATGGACTCTCGCGGACCACAACAGGGCATTTTAACGCTCACTATCAAAGACAAAAGCGCACTATATGTTGCGTATATGCCTTTCATCAAAAACGGCGGTCTGTTCATACCCACCAATAAACCCTACCGCGTCGGTGACGAGGTTTTCATTCTCCTCAACCTGATGGACGCGGCCGAAAAAGTACCGGTCGCGGGCAAGATTATCTGGATCACACCGAGCGGTGCCCAGAACAAACGCACGGCCGGAATCGGCGTTCAATTCAGCGCTCAGGATGGCGGCAGCACCCAAAAGAAAATCGAAACCTATCTGGCCGGCGCCTTATCGGCCGAACGTCCGACCCACACGATGTAGCCCCATCCGCGTATCGGCCACAGCCTGAACGCGCTCATCTGCCATCACCGATCCGCAATAGCGCTGTCACCTAATTGCAATACCGGTGTTATGTGCGTGCCATCCTGAAACGCTAGCCTGCCCCCTTGAAGTTGAACGGAGGAGCCCGTCAACTCATTCCAAGCTCTTGAACTATGGGGGTCTCTAAGATGGAACGTCGCATGGGAATGGCTATCGCCGGAATGGCGATCCTCGGCATCGGTCTCACGAGTCAGGTGATCGCCGCCGAAACGCCGCGCCAATGGTATCGTGACGGAACAAAGTCCGTTCTGAAATCTGAACTATTGATCAAGAATCGCCTGACGGCCAAGAACGTGATTTTGTTCGTAGGCGACGGTATGGGTATTTCCACCGTGACCGCGGCTCGCATTCTCGAGGGTCAAATGAAAGGCGGTTACGGGGAAGAAAACATCCTCAGCTTCGAAAAGCTGCCCTATGTCGCGCTGTCGAAAACCTATAACACCAACCAACAAACGCCGGACTCCGCAGGCACCATGACCGCCATGATGACCGGAGTTAAGACCAAGGCGGGCGTGATCGGCATCGATCAAAAGGCCATTCGCGGAGATTGCGCCAGCATATTCGGCAACGAACTGAAAACCTTTTTGGAAGAATACGAAGAGATGGGTCGCTCCACCGGGGTGGTCACCACCGCCCGTTTGACCCACGCCACCCCGGCTGCGACCTACGCTCATGTACCTGAGCGCAACTGGGAAGACGACGATGATCTGCCTGAAGATGCCGCGGGTTGTAAGGACATCGCCCGACAACTGATTGAGTTTGGCTACGGTGATGGGTTAGAAGTCGCGATGGGCGGCGGTCGCCGGCACTTCTTGCCGGTAGAAATGGACGATCCCGAAGATGCAGGTGCAACAGGGAATCGTACGGATGGTCGCGATTTAACCGCAGAGTGGTTATCCGGCTACCCCAATGCGGAATTTGTCTACGATCAGGCCGGCTTCGATGCCATCGATCCATCCGCTACCGATCACCTCTTGGGGCTTTTCGAACGTTCCCACATGGAATATGAATACGATCGTGCGGGGGATACCGCCGGCGAGCCGTCCCTCAGTGAAATGACAGACAAGGCCATCGACATCCTGTCGAAGAACGAAGACGGCTTTTTCCTGATGGTGGAAAGTGGTCGTATTGACCATGCACATCATGCCGGCAACGCCTATCGTTCCCTGACCGATACCATCGAGTTCGCCAACGCGGTGAAAGTTGCGATGGAAAAGACCAGCCACAAAGACACGCTGATTCTCGTCACCGCCGACCACAGCCACGTCTTCACCATCGCCGGCTACCCGACCCGTGGTAACCCGATTCTCGGCAAGGTGATGGGCAACGACAGTTCAGGTGCGCCGACCGGAACCTTCAGTTCTGATGCGCTCGGTTTACCCTACACCACGCTAAGCTACGCCAACGGGCCTGGGTACACGGGCGCCTCGTCCGAACAAGGCGAAGGCCCGAAGACCTATCCGCACTTCGGTTCAGGGTACACCGGTATTACTTCGGGTCGCCCCGACCTAACCGCGGTTGACACCACGGACCCCAGCTATATGCAAGAAGCGACCGTTCCGCTGAGCAGCGAAACCCACGCCGGTGAGGACGTTGCGATCTATGCCGGTGGCGCGGGCTCCTACTTGATGCGGGGTGTCGTTGAACAGAATGTGATCTACCACGTGATGCGTCACGCGGCCCGGCTGAAGCTGAACGAAGTGATCGATCTGGTTCAGGAGATTGATCTCGAGCCGTACGCCGATCTGCTGGAAGACATCGAATCACCGTAAAATCCGGAGCTTACGAAACGAACGACCCGCGGGAGACGAGGCACCCGGCCTCGGCCCGCGGGCTTTCTTCTTATTTAGGCCATACCAGGACTGATTCATAGAATGATTGACTTCAAGTTTTTCGCGCCTATCAGCGGTCTGCTTGCTTTGATGTGTGTGATCCTTCCAGCCCATGACCTGGGCGCAGAGGAGTTGGGTCAGAGTAAAATCGCAGCCTTATATGAAACCCGCGTGATACAGATTTCGCACCGCCCTAAATCCCAGAACAACCAATGGCGACTGTGGCGATCGGACGATCTCGTGGCCAGAGAAGTCGGTGACCAATCCATTGAACGCTGGCACCGCGCTTCCAACGGCGAAATCGCTTACGACCGCATATTTCCTCAAGAAAAACGCGTGATCGAGTACGTACCGGGCGACTTGCGCGCACTGCAAAGCTACCCGGACTGGCTTGAAGTGACCCAATTGATTTCTGCCGATCAACTTAACCGCTTGCGTAGGCTGGAAAACATCCAGACTGCGGTCGGAGAAGCCGAACATTACCAGGGACAAATCGGCGGTGTGGATTGGGAAGTACACTGGTTACCGGAGGTGAAACTGCCGGCCATGGTGCGTACGGTGAATGGCGCCCGGGAAACATCGATTCACCTGCTTGAAATTCACCCGCTGGCAAACGCCCCCTGGCCGGTTCCCTCGAGCCGAGGCTACGAAGCAATAGACTACGCAGATCTCGGCGACAACGAAGCCGATCCTTTTGTCCAGCGTCACGCCCAACACGGCCATCACGAACATTAACGCGATTAGGTGGCGAGTGCGTTTTCTGATCAAAACGTTGTGACTTGGCGCATCGTGATCTCAACACATCGGGCGCCACGGTACCCGTAACCAGGCCATTGGCAAACAGCAGTGGCATTGTATCGGCTAGGTCGATCGTGGCGTCGATACCCAAGACGTTATCCGAAGCCACGTACCGCCAAGAAAAACGAATCGGATCATCCGAAACACAGCAGCGTGGCGACGGCTGCAAGAGGAATCGCGAGCCGGGATAATCCTTCGGGATCCAACAGACCTTAGAGGCAGGACAATCGACGCGCTCGTTCGACGCGCCCTATAGTGCGCATAATGTATATTATGTTAAATAACATTCAAACTCAGTGTGTACATCTCCTTTCAATCACGCTCAGTCAGGCCGACAAACGCTTATGCAATTGCTCGTCCCACCCTTCGGTGATCGACCGGAAAACGCGATTGCGTCGTCCAGCTAGGCGATGATAAGCCTCACGCAAATTGAGGATCAGCGTGATCCGCCGATTGGCGCAGTTCATTTCACCGACTTCGTGGGTCGCCACCGGCGTGAAGCCGAACACGCGCGTATGAAAGTGATACGGACTGTGTGTCTCGCCTTCAAATACGTCAGTGATGTAATGGGTAAAACCGCGAGCGATGGTGTCGGCCGTCGCAGCCCGCATCAGTGCCGCCACAATCTTCAGATGCCGGCGTTGCTTCGGAACCACAGCGAAACGCCCAATCTCCGCGATGGCGTTCTCGTTGATAAACCCCTCCACGTCAATGCCCGGGGTGGTCATTTTCAGGTTGTATTGGCGATACAGATGTAAGGGCGGCGCGTAGTGTACCCGGAGCACGCCCGCCGGCTGTCCACGCGAGGTGGCAAGAAACCACGCCACATGTTCATTATCGAGATCCTCGATGGGAAACACGGTGGATTCGTCGTCTATCCAGTGTTTTTCGTCGCGGTAAGTCTCTCGCAGCACACTCAGCGTTTCCGCCCGCTGGGCGCGGCTGGCAACTTGTTCTACATCGATTTCGTGGACGTTTGACATGCCTGCTCCTGCATTCTGGAAAGGGTCGGTTCCCAACGTTTTCCGCTCAACTGCCCCAGTTCGCTCATAATCCGCTCATGCCACTGTTTCACGGCTGATACGCGACGCTGCGTCGACCGGAACTGACACGGATCCAGGGGATCACCCACAACCAGCCGCATCGTCGGAAACGCCTCCAACGCGTCATGGCGCTTGGGCTGGGGAAATCGAATCCCAATGGGCAATACCGGGGTCCCGGTGTCTAGTGAGAGCTTCGCCGTGCCGATCTGGCCCGTCAGGAGACAATGAGGATCACGGTTGACCGTGCCTTCCGGAAAAATCCCTACTGACTCCCCTTTCGCCAACGATTGGCTCGCCCCCGCGAAACCGGTGGTTTGCCTCACAATCCATGGCCGCAGGGCGTTGAGTACTTTCGGGCGCGCGGGCTTTCGGACGACGGGAATGACGCCATTGCGTCGATACAGCAATGAAATTCCTGGCACCATCAGAAAGTTCCAGTCGGCCAGGAAACGAATCTGTTTGCCCTGTCGGTACCAAGCTAACAGGGGTGGCACGACGAGGGCCTCGATTCGGGTGCTGTGATTGAGGACGACGATGTAGGGATCGGGAATCTGCGTCAATTTGTCGGCACCCCGAACGTCTTCCACGAGGCGGCCAAGTGTAGCCATGACGCCACGCAGTAGAATGCGGTTCAACAGGTTATCGTGCTGATAAGGAATCGCCTGGCTGAAGATTTCACCGAACCCTGGCATGCCCGAACCTATTGCTGGCTGCATCCGGGCATCTTACCGCTCGGCACATTGCGGATTTTTTGCGGGGATATGATCGTGTCGTGACGGTCGCTGACTTCTATATCGCCGCCAGCACCCCTAAAATAACGGGGTTATCGCGTGGTCCGTTCGCTTCCACCCCGATACATTCTCTCAGTCCAACGCCTTATTGGCGTGGTATAGCCGGCACATCACCACATGCACCAGACCTTTGAAGAATTTGTGTTCGCCGTTCGCAGTGCCGGCATACGCGTCTCTGTCGACGAAGTGCTGACGGCTTACCGAACGGTGTCCTTGGTCGGTTATCAGGATCGGGATGTACTGCGTGATGCCTTAGCCGCGGTGATGGCCAAGACCTTGGACGACCGCCGGGAATTCGAACAAGTCTTCGACCGCTTCTTCTCCACCTCGGATTACCAACCCGCGTTGGAAAAGCTTGTCGAACCGAATGATGCCGACAGTGGGTATCAACGGCAGATCGCGCAAACCTCCTCCCCTGATTTCGGCTCCACTCGGTTGTTGGCGGCCATGCAGGAGGCCGCACGCCACGTTCGTCTCGACGACATCGAGCATCTGGGCCAACGGAACGTGTTTATGTATCGCTTGCTACGCGAGTTGGGCCTGGAGGCGTTGGATGAGGAGCTTGCGGGCCTTGAATCGTCGGAGAACCCCGACCACGAACAACTCGCCCGACTCCAGCAACGTCGCGAGGCACTCATCGAACAAGCCAAGCGGTATACGGAACGGCACTTGGCCCTGTACGGCAAAGGCAAGCGCGAAAGATTTCACCAGACATCGCTGCGGGAGAAAAGCCTCGCCAGCCAAGACTATCGCGATCAGGCCGAGATGCAACAATTGGTACGACACATCGCCCGACGTCTTGCGGCAGTCCATGCCCGTCGCAGCAAACGGGCACAACGAGGCCTTTTGGACGTGCGGCAGACCTTGCGTCGCAACACCGGCTATGACGGGGCTTTATGGGATATCCAATGGAAACGCAAGAAGGTCGACCGCCCGCGGATCGTGGCAATTTGCGACGTCTCCCGATCCGTTTCACCCTACAGCCGGTTTCTTTTACTTTTCCTCTATAGCCTGGCTGACGCCATCCACCGCAGCCGAACATTCGTTTTCTGTTCGGATGTGGCCGAGGTCACCAGCGCGTTCCAGGCATCCGAACCGACCGAGGTGATCGATACCGCCCTGACTGCGGCACCGAAGGGATACACCGACTACGGACAAAGCTTTCAATCCATGCTGGATCGCTTCGCCGACGCCCTGACGCCGAAAACCACGGTATTGATACTGGGCGATGCACGTAACAATCAGCTGCCCGCCGGGGCAAGCGCGCTTCGTCAAATCCAGCAGCGCAGTCGCGGCATCATTTGGTTGAACCCGGAGCCTGAAAACCGCTGGGGTCAAGGTGATTCGGAAATGGGAAACTACCGGCCGTTCTGCCGCATGGTGCGGCGTTGCGGAAATATCAATGACCTGGAGCGCGCCATCAACGACATGTTAAACGCGTTGACCCGCCAAGCTTAACCGCCAAAATCGCTGCCCGTTACCACGCAATGAGTTGTTCATTCCGCTGGCGGACCATGATCTCGGACGCGTTAAGTAGAGAAACGGACGATTACGCCAATAATTACTGAGATCCGTTCTTACGTGCACGCCCCATAAACATCAAACGCATATTTTCGTCTGTCCGCCGCCGACGCTTCCGATCGCTGCCATACAAGCCTGGGTTAATTCCTCGCATGTGAATTCCCGTAAACCCCACCGCTTCCAGCTTTCGTTTCAGTTCTTCGGGAGTCATGAACTTCTTCCAAGTGTATGAACCCGTTGGAACGCGGCGTTGCAGATAGGCCAAGTTCCAGATCAAACCAAAACGCGTTGCCCAAGAACGGTTGAAGGTATTGAAGAATAACTGTCCGCCAGGCTTCAACAGCCGGTGAAGCTCACTGAGAACATTAAGGGAATCGGATGTATGCTCCAGCACGTTATGACAAAGCACAACATCGAATGTTGTGTCGGCGAACGGCAGCATATTGGTCTTGAGGCGAGCTTCAGATAACGACGGGATGGCTTGCTCACCCGTTAGTTCCGGCGCGTAGAGGCTCATATCGACTGTCGACACCTGAGCGCCCTGCTTGGTGAGATACTCATTGCCCACGGTCGTACCCCATGCGGGTTCCAACACACTGAGCCCCCGAAAATCGGGCACAAACTGCCGATAATAATGATGCCGAGTAGGATCCAGATGCCCAAACGCTCCTGGCTCGCCGACCATTCGGCCGACGCCCGATTTCGACGCGAGAAGAAGATCACCCATACCCTAAAATCCCCCAAGATTCGGACGGGCGCGTGTTCCAGCGATGGCTGGTGCGAAACGCGATGGTGACCGCGTGGGCGACATCAAACCCCTTTTCAGCTCGTCGAATAACAACCGATCCTCCCCGATACGGACTGGTTGTTCTCAGGGGGTTAAGAGACAATCCCCTGCTCGATCCACCGATACCCATGCAGTCAAGGGCTCTATTTTAAACGCAATGTGTCAATAATTCATCACAACCGATATCACAGTTGGCGATGGTTAAATGCCTGATGTGCGACCATGACGACGGTCCACGCCGGATCTCCCAACTCCACTTGCTGTATTGGTTAACGTTGTATCCGGAATGAGAACAACATGTTGACTTGCCAAGAATCGACGCTGAAGACAAACGACGGTAAAACCTTACTCACCCGCCACTGGCCCAGTGGCGGCCCAGCCCGGGCCCGGCTTCTCTTGGTACATGGGTTTGGAGAACACAGTGGGCGATATCCCACTTTGGTCGAACACTTGGTTCGAGCCCAAATCGACGTCCATGCGTTCGATCACCGAGGTCACGGTCGTTCAACCGGCCGCCGGGGCCACATCTCCGACTTTTCACAGTACCGAGACGACGTTGCGGCCATGCTGGATTCAATCGTGAACCGGTCACCCGCATTGCCGATTTTCTTAATGGGGCACAGTATGGGCGCGCTGATCGCGCTGGACTATCTCATGCACACCCCGAACCCGGCGCTTAAGGGGGCGATATTGAGCGGCACACCACTAGAACCCACGGGCGCTGCCGGTCCTGTGCTCATCGCTCTGTCACGGGTCATGTCGCGCTATCTGCCAGCGATGCGCGTGAAACTGGGCGTCCAACCTGAAGCGCTGTCGCGGGACAGCGCCGTGGTCGAGGCTTACCGAAATGATCCGCTGGTCCACGGCCTGGCCAGCGCGCGCTGGGGAACCGAAATGATGGACGCCATGCGGCGTGTCAACGCCTCACCGCAACGGCTAAACGTTCCGACGTTGTTTGTACATGGCGGCGCCGATACCGTCTCGCCGCCCAGTGCGGTTCACAAGTTCTACCAACGACTCGCTCTGAAGGATAAGATGCTCAGGGTATTTGACGGATGTTTGCACGAACCCCACAACGACCCTGCACGGACGGAGGAATTTCCCCAAATCGCCGCGTGGATCGAGGGACACTTGTCCAGCTGAAAGGTCGGGGGTCCCGACGCACGCCTCATCACCCATTTTTGAATTCGGATGACCGCGTATGAACGAGACTGAATCGACCGATAGTCTGGATCGCGAGCACTCGCTCGATCAGGTCAGGGCTTATTTGGGTCGCCTACCCTGGTGGGCTTGGGGTGCATCCATTCTCAGCCTGTTCGCTGTGGTTTATTTTCTGGGCCCCGTGCTCGATCCATTTGCGGCGGCCTTCATATTGGCCTACCTGTTTCGGCCCTTCGTAGAACGCATCGCCGGTTGGGGGGTACCTCGAAGTCTGGCGGTTTTCATCGTATTCGCTGCCGTCATTCTGGCCGTATCGGGTGCGGTGTTAATCTTGATCCCCCCTCTTCAGGAGCAAATCAGCCGCCTGATTGCCGTCGTACCCGCGATCTTCTCATGGATCCAAGATACCGCACTGCCCTGGATATCAAACGTTTTCAGCATTGATGTGTCGCGAGTGGACATTCAGAGTTTTGCCTCCGTAATTCAGCGCAATCTATCCGAAGCGGGGACCGCTGCCGGATTTGTGGCCCGCTACCTCACCAGCTCCGGATTAGCGTTGGTGGGCTTGGTCGCCAAACTCTCGTTGATTCCCATTGTGGCGTTCTATCTCATGCGGGACTGGAAACGGGTGTTGGAAAGCTTCAGCCGGTTGGTTCCGCGCCCGCTACTGGAACCGACCAAAGAATTCTTTCGAGAAACCGATGACATGCTGGCAGCATTCCTCCGAGGCCAACTGTCGGTGATGATCGCCCTGGGCTTGATCTACGGAGTGGGCTTGTGGGTCGCCGGTGTTGAGTTTGCATTGGTCATTGGTTTCTTCGCCGGATTGGTGAGTTTCGTGCCTTATCTGGGATTCGCCGTCGGTATCGGCGCGGCGTTGATCTCAGCCTTGTTTACGGGAGCCGAACCCTTGACCTATCTCTATATCGTCATCGTGTTCGGCATCGGCCAAATACTGGAAGGCTCTGTGATCACACCTAACTTGGTCGGTGACCGTATCGGCTTACACCCGGTTGTTGTGATCTTCGCCGTACTGGCGGGGGCGCAGTTGTTCGGCTTTGCCGGCGTGATGTTGGCATTGCCGGTCAGCGCGGTGTTGGCGGTATTTTTTCGCCATTTGGGCGACATTTATATGCGCAGCGAGCTCTATGAAAACCCATGAGATAACGGACAGCTATGGCTCACCGGCCTTGACCCGGGCCCAATAATCTTCCATCGCTTCGCGCTGATCTTGTCCAGGCTCCAAGCCATCAACTTTCATCAGCCGATCCATTTCCAGAAACCGGCGTTCGAACTTGCGGTTTGCCCGCCGCAGCGCGGTTTCGGCGTCCACACCCAGGTGACGAGCCAAACTGGCGATAGAAAACAACAGATCGCCCAACTCCTCTTCCGCACGATCGAGGTCAATCGGGTCAGTCAACTCGTCACGCAACTCGCCGAGCTCTTCATGAACCTTATCCAACACACCATCGATTCCATCCCAATCGAACCCCAGACGCGCCGCTCGCCGACCGAGTTTGGCGGCGCGCGTTAAAGACGGGAAATTCGCAGGTACGCTACCGAGCACGTTATCGGACACATCTGCGCGATTTTGCCGTCCCGAACGCTCCTGTGCCTTGATCTCGTCCCATAGACGCGCCTGATGCGCCTGATCTTCCAGTTTGAGATCGCTGAAGACGTGGGGATGCCTTCGAATCAGTTTGTCGCGCAGTTCGCGAACAACAGCCGCAAAATCGAAGGCGCTGCTCTCCTCGCCGATTCGCGCATAAAACACCACCTGAAACAAAAGGTCACCCAACTCGCCGGGGAGCGCTTGGTAGTCTTGGCGTTCGATGGCATCGGCCACCTCATAGGCTTCTTCCAAGGTGTGGGGTACCAACGAGTGCCAATCCTGCTCGCGATCCCACGGACACCCGCCTTGTGGATCGCGAAGGCGAGCCATAATCTCCAATAGCTCCGAGATCTCCCCAGCCGACGTTGGATTAGAACTCAAAAAAACACCTTCTGATAAAGGTTGATAATCATGGCCGCCGTTGCGCCCCAAATATTGCGGCCTTGGTAAGGAATGGAGTAATAGGCCACCTCTTGACCCCGGAAGTTGCCCGTGCGCCGGAGGTGATTTTTCGGGTCCATCACGAAGGAGAGCGGGACATCAAAAACATCGGCTACCTCCCGCTCGTCGGGAAGCAATTGGTAGGGTGAACGGACCAAGCCGACCACCGGGGTAACCCAAAATCCGCTCACCGTCAGATGAGGATCCAGATAGCCGATAACCTCGACCTGTTCCGGCGGTATACCGATTTCCTCATGTGTTTCACGCAGCGCGGTGGCCGTGATATCGACATCGTGTGATTCAACTCCGCCCCCCGGAAAACTGATCTGGCCGCCGTGATTGCGCAACTGATTCGTCCGCTGAGTTAACAATACGGACATGCCCTCCTGCTCATCCACAATCGGGACAAGCACGGCAGCCGGCCGCAACTCTGCGGGCGGGACGGGCAGGAAATCAATGGGTATGTTGAGTGCTCCGGGATACGAAGCCAGCTCATCCGGATCCAACAAGGGACGCGTGTCGCGCAAGCGACCGCTAATCAAATCAATCATGCGGGCTATTCGCGGTCCGATGATTCGGCATCGGTGCCGGGAATTCCTCCCTGAGTCAGTTTTTCGGGGTCGAGCAGCTCACGCAACCTCGCCTCGCTAAGATCGGTCATTTCCCGTGCGACGTCCAATAGGGGGCGTTCCTCACGATAAGCGATCTTAGCGATCCGCGCGCCAAGATCGTATCCGATGACCATATTCAGTGCGGTCACCAACACCGGATTGCGGGCGACCTGATCGGCCAAGTGTTCACGGTTTACCGTCAGACCCGCTATGGCCTTATCGGCCAACACATTTGCGGCATGACTCAAAAGCATGCCGCTCTGAAGTACATTGTGAGCGACCAGTGGCCACATGACGTTGAGCTGAAAATTGCCGGACTGAGTCGCCACGGTCACGGTCGCATCGTTGCCGATCACCTGGGCGCCGACCTGGGCGACGGCCTCGGGAATCACCGGATTCACTTTACCGGGCATGATGCTGCTGCCCGGCTGAAGTGCCGGTAAGCTGATTTCGCCCAACCCTGCCAATGGACCGCTGTTCATCCACCTCAAATCATTGGAGATTTTAATGAGGGCGGCACCTAAGGTTTTCAAGTGCCCGGAAAAAGCGCTCAGTGCATCGATGCTGCTCTGGGCCTCAAACGGGTCCGGGGCTGACTGAAAATCGATCCCGGTGCGGGCGTTGAGCGCCCGCAAAAAATGGGCTCGGAAATTCGGGTGCGCGTTGATTCCCGTTCCCACGGCCGTTCCACCCTGGGCCAAACCCTTGAGCTCTGACAGACTTGTTTGCAACCGTGCTTTGGCGTGGCCGACCTGGCTGGCCCAGGCGCCCATCTCCTGTGACATTCGGATGGGCATCGCATCCATCAGGTGCGTACGGCCGGTCTTGACGACATCATCCACCGCGGCTGCCTGCTCACGTATGACCGTTTCCAGATAATCCAGGCTTGGTAGCAAGAACCGCTGCGTCTGCAATACGGCGCTGAGGTGAACCGCCGTGGGGATCACATCGTTACTGCTCTGCCCCATGTTCACTTCATCATTGGGATGAACCGGAGCGGCAAGATGCTCCGATGCCAATTGAGCAATGACTTCATTGGCGTTCATGTTACTGCTGGTACCCGAGCCGGTCTGGAACACATCCACCGGAAAGTGTTCGTCCACGGCGCCTGAAGCAACCATTTCTGCCGCCTGCACAATGGCAATCACTCGCTCGGCCGGAATCAGCTCCAGCGCGCCGTTGGCTTCGGCGGCACTGGCTTTAATCAACCCCAACGCCTCGATGAACGCGCGTGGCATCCGTAAACCACTGATCGGAAAGTTTTCCACGGCCCGCTGTGTTTGTATGCCCCAGAGCGCTTCGGCCGGCACTTTCAGCTCACCCAAGCTGTCCCGTTCAGTACGATATTCGCCGTCCACCATAGCGCTCAAAGTCTCCGCGTGATGATCCCAACTTGATACGACCCACACTCAAGGCGACAGATTGCAGTATCATGTGCGACCGAATTATTTCCAACTGAATTAGATTACCGCGTTTAGAGAACAGGAGAATCCATGGAGCTGTCTTCGCTTACGGCCATCTCACCCATCGACGGTCGGTATGCCGACAAGACGTTCCAGTTAAGGGACATTTTCAGCGAGTTCGGTCTCATTCGATATCGCGTCATTGTCGAAGTTCGTTGGCTACAAACGCTGGCATCGGAACCGACCATCCAGGAAGTTCCGGCCTTGAGCAAACAAGCCAACGACCGCCTGGAAAACGTCATTAAGCGATTTGGTTTTGAACACGCCCAGCGGGTTAAAACCATTGAGGCGACAACCAACCATGACGTGAAAGCGGTCGAGTATTTCCTGAAGGAACAAATCGCCGGCGATCCCGAACTCGAGGCCATTAGTGAGTTCATTCATTTCGCCTGCACGTCCGAGGACGTCAACAACCTCTGTTACGCCTTGATGTGCGAAGAAGCCCGTAAACAAGCCATTGTTCCCATCCTCGATGACGTCTATGAAGCCTTGCGCACGCTGGCTCATCGCTACGCAGATCTTCCCATGCTCTCCCGCACCCACGGTCAACCCGCCTCACCGACAACCTTGGGTAAGGAAATGGCGAACTACGTCTATCGTTTGCAGCGCCAGCGCGATCAGTTCAACCGGATTGAAATTCTGGGCAAGCTCAATGGTGCGGTGGGCAATTTCAACGCCCATTTGGCCGCTTACCCGGAAGTCGACTGGCCCGATTTAAGCCAACGTTTCGTCCGCGAACTGGGCGTTGCCTACAATCCCTACACCACCCAGATCGAACCCCACGATTATTTGGCCGAGTATTTCGGCGCCATCGCGCGAATCAACACCATTTTGTTGGATTTCGCACGTGATGTCTGGGGCTACATCAGCGTGGGTTACTTCCGCCAGAAACCGGTAGAAAATGAAGTGGGGTCATCGACCATGCCTCACAAGGTCAATCCCATCGACTTTGAAAACGCCGAAGGTAACATTGGTGTCGCCAATGCCTTGTTCGAGCATCTTTCGTCCAAGCTGCCGATCTCACGCTGGCAGCGGGATCTTAGCGATTCGACGGTGCTGCGAAATCTGGGAGTCGGCGTGGCGCATAGTCTGATCGCCTACCAGTCTTTGCTCCGCGGCATCGACAAACTGGAAGCCGATCCGAGGGTACTGGAACGGGACCTGAACGACAATTGGGAAGTACTCGCCGAACCCATTCAAACGGTGATGCGGCGATACGGCATCGAGAAGCCATACGAAAAGTTGAAAAAGCTGACCCGCGGCCAGCGGGTCACGCAGGAATCCCTTCGGTCTTTCATCGCCGAGTTGGAAATTCCTCAAGATGTCAAAACGCGTTTACTTGAATTGACCCCGCACGGGTATGTCGGAAACGCGGCTGAACAGGCGCGCGATATTTGATTCGAAATTAGTTGAACGCCGACAGAGGTCCTGATGGTCGAATCCAGCGATCACCGAGCAGAACCGCGACAACTCAAGGACTGGGATGAGGTTCGCCAGAGCTATTGTCATCTCGTCGGTTTGGCAAAACGGGAGCTACGCATTTTCAGCCCAGCGCTGGAACCAGGGGTTTTCGAGCAGCGGGCGTTTATGGAAGCTGTGCGAACCTTTCTCATCACGGCCCATGCACGCCGAATCCACCTGTTGGTACTCGACGGCGCCACCGCGTTGCGGAAAAGCCCCCGTTTGGTGGAATTGCTTCGCAGTTTCCCCAGTCAGGTCGAGATCCGTCGGCTGGGACCGCACATACAAAGCGACGGCGCCAGTTATTTGCTCGCGGACGAAGACCGTATGGTGCTCAGAAGCGACCCCAAGCATTATGCCGGTATCGTGGTCGATTCCGATTTAGGGAAAGTGCGGCCTAAACGGCAGGAATTCGTCGATTATTGGGCGCAATCCGACCCGGACCCCAACCTTAGACGATTGCAGCTCTAGATCTCAGCAGACCGCGTCATCCACCCTTCTAGATTGAAAATATCATGCGATGTCTCAGCCGACCGCTTCACATCGCGTCGTCGAGACGCGCGAACCCCGCCGCCAAATCGGCCTTCAAATCATCGATATCTTCCAATCCGGCGTGAATTCGCAAGCAAACACCATCGCTCTGCCAGGATGTTGCCGAGCGCATCTTTTCGGGTTCCACCGGCAGAATCAGACTTTCGTAGCCTCCCCAGCTGAACCCCATCCCGAAAAGCGCCAGGCCATCCACCATCGCTGCGAGCGCTTGCTTCGAAACCGGCTCAAGAACAACACCGAATAAGCCGGATGCTCCCCGAAAGTCCCGCTTCCAGAATTCGTGGCCAGGGTGATCAGGCAAAGCCGGATGCAGAACACGCTTAACCTGCGGCATCAATGAAAGCCAAGTGGCCAGCTCCCATGCCGTCGCTTGATGGCGCGCCAGACGCACCGACAAGGTACGAAGACCGCGCAACGCCAACGCGCATTCTTCCGACCCCGGACAATTGCCCAGCGCCACCGCAGAACGTTTTACGGCATTGAAGGTTTCTTGGGTGGTATTGATGATTCCGAGCATCGCATCGGCGTGCCCGACAAGATATTTGGTGGCGGCATGAATCGAGACATCCACACCGTGTTCCAGGGCATCGAAATACAAAGGCGTGGCCCAGGTATTGTCCATCAAGACCCGGATACCGCGAGAACGGGCGGCCTGCGCAAGCAAAGGCACATCCGATACCTCAAAGGTCAAAGAACCGGGTGACTCCAAGAACACCAACCGGGTATTAGAATGCATTAATTCAGTGATACCCGCACCGATCAAGGGATCGAAGTAGGTCGTCTCGACACCGAAACGCTTGAGCTGGCTATCACAGAATTTACGGGTTGGCCCATAGACGTTGTCAGACACCAGGATATGATCGCCGGCGCTGACAAACGCCAGCAGCGCCACCGCTATTGCTGCCAAACCGGAAGAGGTCGCAACGGCCCGATGGGCGCCCTCCAGCGCTGCAACAGCCTCTTCTAAGGCGACCGTCGTCGGTGTACCGTATCGGCCGTAGTAGGTTTGATCAAACGGATGGCGGGAGGCCGACTCCAGGGCTTCCAAGGTGGGAAACAATACCGTCGAGGCGCGATAGACCGGTGGATTGACCACCCCGTTCTGAGCCGAAGGGTCGCGGCCTGCGTGCACCAATAGTGTGTCTTTTTTCATCATCCATCCCAACGCTGGATGCAGCCCGGGCTAATCGGCCATTCAATTGCGACTGTGGATGAGCCCACCCCCACAACGAGAGGAAAACAGCATGATCGATGCCAACCTGGTGTACTTTGCCCACGGAAAGGAAAGCGGCCCGTGGGGTACCAAAATCACCCGTTTGGCAGCGGTGGCCCGCCGATCCGGTTATCGTGTTGCCAGCCCCGACTACTCCCATACCCACGACCCGAAAACCCGGGTCGCACAACTCCTCGATATCCATCCGAAAACCAACGGCGCTCTAGTGCTGGTGGGCTCCAGTATGGGCGGCTATGTAAGTGCCGCTGCAAGCCATCGATTGAAACCCGACGGTTTGTTCTTAATGGCGCCGGCCTTGTATTTTCAAGGGTTTGAGCTGCCCGCGCCAGCGAGCGCGCGCTTGATGGCCGTTGTCCACGGCTGGCAGGACGAAATCGTGCCTGTCGATGCCGGTATCCGCTTTGCGCGCGAACACAGCGCGAGCTTACATGTTTTGAAAAGCGGCCACACCCTCACCGACCAGCTGCCGATCCTGGAATATCTGTTTGCGGATTTTCTGGCCCAGGTCTCGACGCGGGTGCTTAGCGAACGGTCTCGTGAAAATGGCGAGCCAAAAAATCCAATATCGCCTGCGTGAACGTATCGTTGTTGTCGCCGGCGACCATATGGCCGGCATTGGCGACATCGACAAACTCTGCATGGGGCACCAAGTCCAGGAACTCCTTCACGCCCTGCTCCCCGACCACGTCGCTTTGTTTACCGCGTACCAACAGCGTGGGGACACGAATGGCTTTGGCGGCGGCGAACAAGCCCATGTAGTCCTTCAGGGCATTGGGGTCCCGCGGCTGCAACAGGCGAGGATCCCAATGCCAGTAATAACGACCGTCCTCCCGTTGGCGAAGATTCTTCTTCAAGCCCGACAGATCCGAAGGTCGAGAGCGCTGCTGGCGATATTCCGCAATGGCGTCGGCCGCCTCTTCCAAACTCCCGAAGCCATTCGGATGCGACTGCATGAACGTGACAATGCGCTTGACGCCCGAGCCCTCCATTCGCGGAACGACATCCACGAGCACCAGTGAACGAGCCATTTCGGGATTCATGCGGCCGAGCGCATACAACGCCGTCATTCCGCCCATGGACGCACCCACCAGAACCGGTGGTCGACCCAACTCATCAACGATGGCAGCCACATCCGCGGCCAACACGCCGAGTCCGTAATGCCCATCCGGTGACCACTCGCTGTCACCATGACCGCGCAGATCGAGGTTAACCGCGTACCAGTTGTTTTCGCCCAAACGCCTGGCGGTATCCCCCCAGGCATGACGCGTTTGTCCCCCGCCGTGGAGCAAGATAACTGGAACGTCGGTGGATCGACCCCATCCGTCAGCCCGCAAATGCACCCCGTCGGGGGCGACATAAGTCAAGGTAACGGGTGTCGTTTCTTGCGCTTTTGGCTTATTTCCCATAACTGTGTACTACGTCCTTGTAGCGCGGAAGTAAGATAGCTGCTAAGCATCGAAGGTACGCCAGCGATGTTCCGCTTCACCGATATCCCATTCCGATTCTGAAAACTCGCGATCGGTCGTATCCAACAACAACCACGCGAGAAAACGCGCCGCATCCTGCGGGCGAACCAACATTTCATTCTCTTTTAATTGCAGGAAACGCTCAAGCTTTGGAAATCGATCAGGCGGCGTTTGCCGAATCAACGCTTGCATGGGCGTATCGACCACGCCGGGACGCGCGCTACCGATCGCGATCTGTTTGTATTTCAGCTCCTCACGGTAGACCTGATACACCATATGGAGCGCCGCCTTGGACGTACAGTAGGGCCCCCATCCGGCATAGGGGTGATGAGCGGCTCCCGACGAGATGTGTAGTATGCGACCACCCACTAGGTGCGGTAGGAGTATCTGCGTCAGAAAGAGCGGGCCTTCCACGTTGATCGCCATGTGCTGGCGCCAAGCCTCCAGCGTCATTTTAGCCAACGGTTCGACCGGTTCGAGCACGGCGGCGTTGTGGACGAGGTAGCCGATCGGTTGCTCACCACAGGCCTCGGCGACCGCTTCCCGACCGCGTGCTTCCGCCACGTCGGCAATAACCGTCTTGATGGTCTGCGGGAATTTCTCTTGCGTCGCCGCAAGCGGTTTCTCTCGACGGCCTACGATGAGGATATCCATCCCACAGCCGGCAAGTTGCCAAGCCAAAGCTTGACCAATACCCGTACCGCCTCCGGTAATGAGCGCAAGTTTCCGTTTCATGGCGACCCTCCTAAATACCGGTTTCAGATCGCGTCAGGTGCGTATTCCCACGCCCCGGTTGAGCAAATATAGCGCCCAGGACGTCAAGGCAATAATGAACCCAATGACGATGCCGTAGGCGGTGGTCAGTTGGATATCCGAAACGCCGAGGAACCCGAAGCGAAACGCGTTGACCATGTAGAGGATCGGGTTGATCTGAGAGACCGCCTGCCAAAACGGCGACAACATGCTGATTGAATAGAACACGCCACCCAAGTATGTCAGTGGCGTGAGGATAAACGTGGGCACAATCGAGATGTCATCGAACTTGCTGGCGAACACCGCGTTGATCAACCCGCCCAAGGAGAACAACGTCGCCGTCATCACAACCACCGAAACGGTGATCAGCGGGTGAGCGATATCCAAATCGATGAACAGCATGGATACCACGGTCACCACCAGACCCACCATGAGTCCCCGCACAACACCGCCGCCGACGTATCCCAGCAGAATCACCATCGACGGCACCGGTGCAACCAGCATCTCTTCAATGTTGCGTTGAAACTTGGCGCTGAAGAACGAGGACACCACGTTGGCATAGGAATTGGTGATTACAGACATCATGATGATACCGGGCACGATGTAATCGATGTAATCAAAGCCATCGATGATCCCCACGCGCGGACCGATCAGGTTGCCAAAGATGACAAAATAAAGGCTCATCGTAATCGCTGGCGGCACCAGAGTTTGTACCCAGATCCGCATAAATCGTCGGACTTCTTTGGTTAGAATTGACCGAAAGGCCACCCAATAGCGACGAGCACGTGGAATCCGAGCGGCGTACCCCATACTCATACGCTCGCTCCGACGAGGGGTGATCGCTCGGTTCGCCCTTCCGACGAAACCAGATCCATAAACAATTGTTCGAGACGATTCGCCTTGTTGCGCATGGAAACGACTTCCAGTCCGTGACGGCTGAGCCACGCAAACAAGCCATTCAAACCTTGCTCGCGGTGAATCACCACTTCCAGTGTGGTCTCATCAAGTAGCTCCACAGTCACAGGTGGCTGGGCGGGCAGTCCGGTGACGGGCTGGTTGAGATAAAGCACAAAGGTTTCCGAATCCAACCGGGAGAGCAACGCCTTCATGGACGTGTTTTCGACAATCTCTCCGTGATCGATGATGGCAATGTTCCGGCAAAGGCTCTCCGCCTCCTCCAAATAGTGGGTGGTGAGAATGATGGTCATGCCCTCGGCGTTCAACTCTCGCATGAATGCCCACATAGATCTTCGAATTTCGATATCAACACCCGCCGTCGGTTCATCGAGGATCACGACGTTCGGCTCGTGGACCAGGGCGCGTGCAATCATCAATCGACGTTTCATGCCGCCAGATAAAAACCGCACCGAATTGTCCCGTTTATCCCACAAATTCAGCTCTTTAAGGTAACGCTCGGCACTGACCAAAGCGCGCCCTCGATCGACCCCGTAGTAGCCCGCCTGATTGATCAGCGTGTCGAGCACGGTCTCGAAACCATTGCAATTGAACTCCTGGGGCACCACACCCAAGTGCGCCTTGGCCGCTTCCAGGGATGTATCGATGCTATGGCCACAGATTTCCACTTTCCCAGACGACTTATTCACCAGCGAGCTGATAATCCCGATCAGTGTCGATTTTCCGGCCCCGTTAGGACCGAGCAAGGCAA
This sequence comes from Pseudomonadota bacterium, assembly GCA_034189865.1. Taxonomy (NCBI): domain Bacteria; kingdom Pseudomonadati; phylum Pseudomonadota; species Pseudomonadota bacterium. The sequence continues at coordinate 103,465 of JAXHTV010000003.1, forward strand.
AAAAATCGCCTTCCGCGACCTCGAGCGTGACATCTCGCAACGCGCGAAGACCATTGGCATACGTTTTGTTGATATTCTGGACAGATAAAGCGCTCATAGTCTCATCTAGAATGATTGCGAAGATTGGCAGCGTATCAGGCTTGGTGAATTAATCGACGGATGATAGCTAGTGGATTCGCTCCCGCATCAGCTGTCCGGAGCCGCCCCGCCGCACCATCGTGAACTCGGCCAGCACCGACAAGGCGATTTCTTCCGCCGTGTGACCACCCAGATCGACACCGGCGGGTGCCCTGATGCGCGCCAGATCGGCCGACGAAAAACCCGCCTCTCGAAGATAATCGAGAATCAGGCGGGCGCGTTTCACGCTGGCAATCAAAGCGACGTATTCAACCGGCGTCTTTAACACCTGACGCAGCGCCAGGTGGTCGCCTTTGTGCTGGCTCGCCACAATCACGGCGTCCCCTTTCAGCGGAACGAGCCGCTCGAAACCGGGATCGTCGTTAATCATCTGACATCGGCTGGGTAAGCGCTCCGAGGTCACGTTCAGATCGTGCACGATGGCACCGAGCCCCAGCATGACCGCCAAGCTGGCGACCGACTCCGCCATCCGGCCGTGGCCCAAAATCCAGACCGTCGGTATCGGTAACTGCGGTTCAATAAAAACGTCCATTTGACCTCCGCATGGCATGCCGATCCCAAGGACTTCATCCGTCATGTCAATGTGTAATACATGCGTCTGTCCGTTTTTGAGGCAGTCGCGGGCAGCCTCTCGAACAGCGGCTTCCGCACAACCACCGCCGACCCAGCCGGTGAGAACCCTCCCATGGGCATCGATGATGGCTTTGGAACCTGCTTTGGCGGCGCTTGAACCCACCGTTCGGATAACCGTTGCCACGGCATACGGTACGCGACGCTGCCGCAGTCTCAGTTGCGACTCGATCACATCGTCAAATTCCGGTGCAGTCATCAAAAACGCGCATCTTCCGGCACAGTTAAAACAAACGCATCCAACATACCGCGGCCTAGCACTTGGCATGACCGGTACAACGAAACCGATCGGGCCAGCGACGAAGGGAACAGATTGTCTCACATCGAACCTGAGCGGTGTTTATGGCAGAGCGGTTCAGGATTATGAGATCTGTCACCCTCAGGCGACTCGGTGCCGAATCATTCGAGGCGCTTGCCCCCGTCAGAGGCGGCAGCCCGTCTAAGCCGCGCCGATTCGCTCCGCATCCGCGGGCGTATCAATATCGACGATCACCGAAGGATTGACTGAGTTCACCCGAACAATCGCGTGATGATTTGCCGCCAGGTAGCGTTTCGGATTCAGCAACGGCCCGGCTTGCCGCATGGCCAAAAAATGGCGACGCGAAAAGAACCGGGGGTGCCCTTCCCTATCATGATAGAAAGGAATCAAAATGCCCTGCTCGCTCCCTGAGCGGAATGCGGAAAACAATTCGCACACCTCGTCACAGGTAATGAGCGGTTGATCCGCCAAGCCGATTACGACCCCGCCCCAATGATCCCCGATCGCGGCCAAACCTGCCTGCAACGAGCTGAGATGACCTTGCCGGTAATCAGGATTGAACACTTCATAAGCGCCCGACTGAGATATCAACGGCGCCAGCCGATCACGCTCAAAACCCGTTACGACCCAAACACCACCGAACCCGACGTGGGTATAGGCATTCAACGCGTGGGTGATGAGCGGTTGACCACGCCACTGCATCAGCAGCTTGTTCGTTGCACCCATTCGCTCGGAGCGACCAGCCGCCAACAAAACGGCCGCCACGTCGTGACGATCAAGCGATGGAACTTTCGCGGGCGAACCGTTCATTGCTCCCAGGGCGGGGTGATCCCCGTATCCGGATCCAGCAACTCGTCGTCCTCTATGGTTCCATCGCTGACCAGAACCCGACGCCGCTGGAGATAGGCATCCCGCGTAAAGGCGTAGGGATCGTAGACCACTTCCAAGATTCGATCGGCCGGCAACAGTGACGCCCGAACGCTCACCGCATCGACCGCCAGCAGAACGACGGTCGTTTCTGTGGTCGACGGCAGTAGCGAGATCGGGTCCACCTGCCAATCCACCAATATGCCGAATCCGTCTCTGACGGTACTGCTACCCAGCAAAGGCAGCACCAAATACCATCCTGGACCCATGCCCCAGTACCCCAACGTTTGGCCGAAATCTTCCCGGTTTCGCCCCAGGCCCATCAGGGTGGCGACGTCAATGACGCCTAAGATACCCACGGTAGTATTGATGGCAAATCGTCCCACATCCGATGCCGCCGATACGGGTTTTCCCTGCGCGAGATTGTTGACTGCTACAACCGGCTCACCGAGGTTGTCGAAAAAGTTAGAGATGCCGATTTTGACAGGCTCAGGCGCGATCTGATCGTATGCCTTAGCGACTGGCCGCAACACCCATTGATCCGCTTCTTCGTTAAAACGATAGGTTGCTCTATTAAGCGGCTCGAGAGGATCGGGATTGGGCACATCCGTCGGCGAACTTGCGCAGGCCCCCAGAAAGAAAATGCAAAGCCACAGTGCGCCAATCCTGAACCCACAACCCACCGTTGCCAGGGGACTTGATGCACCATTCCATGACGCCACGTCTATTTTTTTCATTTGCTTATTGAGTGTTTTGAAAACTGGTTAAAGGAGTATTCGGGCACAGTGCCATAGCTGAGATGGCAATTCTATGCGAGCCGGAACACAATGAGCACTTTGAGAACCACATCAGGGATGTTGGGACAAGCCGATGGAGAGTTTACAGTCCCTGTTAGAGAGCTATCTGGCAGACCGGCCACATCAACACGCGCTAGCCGTCGGTGCACTTGCATGCCAACTCGTCGGCCAGAGCCCCCAACTACAAGACAGTACAACCTGGCAGAAAATCGCGCGGTTCTCTGATCTCACAGAACTTGAGCCCGACCTTCGGTACGACGCTGCGATCGTTTCAGACATATTTGAGCAACTCCCGCATGAGAGCGTTCGCGCCCTCATCGCACGATTGCGCGATGTGCAAACCGCAGCCCTCATGCTCGTCGTCAACGCCGAGCATGCTGAGCGATACTGGAGCGAGCAGGAATTTTTGAGTCTTGGGCTGGCAAACCGCGGCCTATATCGCTTCCAGGACAAGACATATCGCGTATATACCTTCGATATCAACAGCTACAAACAAACGCCCGACTGGCTGAATCCCAACAACTGGGCTCATCCCGAACGGTGGGAAAAACATCGGTGGTAGCGTTCGATGAGTAGTGGCTCTCGATGTTCAAAGAACCCGGCTCCTTCGCCCGTCATCACGGCCGATCGAGAGGCTTGAAGTTTTGATCCGCCTTGTCTAGGCTATCCTCCATCCAGGATAATACTGGATCTCAAAACGAACCCAAATATTAGGGAAAATTCAGCAATACTAAGGAGAGACTGGAATGGCTGATCGTCCAGCACCGCCAAAGGATATCTCGCCGCAGGACTTCTTCGAGAAGTTCATTCCTGAGCAGATTGCCGCTATTCCTGAAGAACAGAAGCAGGAAGCTCGTGACCGCGCCGGTGATTTTTCAACCGTGATCGGTTTCAACATCACCGACACCGATTGCCAATATTCTTTCCACATCAATCAGGGTGACATCGAAGTCAAACCCGGCATCGACGAAGCCGAAATGACTTTGGTCACCGATGAGGAAACCTGGCGCGAAATGATGATCGAACGCACGGGCAACCCGCAGCAGTTGTTCATGTCCGGTCGCATTCAGATCGAAGGCGATATGTCTATCGCCATGCAGCTGCAGAACATCATGCCCGAAGGGATGTTGATGTAATTCAGCTCACGGTCTCGCGACCGACGAAAGGCCTTGTGGGTTCAACCCACAAGGCCTTTTTCATGGGCGATTTCGCCTGCAAACCCCATCCGATTTGCCAAACCGATGCCAAGATAACGTGACCTATCAGTCCGACTCGGCGATAATTACCAGTTGATTCCGATAAACCCCACAACCACCAGTTAGCACACGCTCCATGCCGAAAACCCGCACCGACCAACTAATACACGCTGCCGATTCCCGCATCCTCGTACTCGATGGTGCAATGGGGACCATGATTCAGAACCATCGATTGGACGAGGCCGGTTATCGGGGAGAGCGTTTTTCGGACTGGCCGCAGGATGTTCGGGGGAATAACGATCTGCTGTCGTTGACCCAACCGGAGGTAATCCGGGAAATTCATCGGAGTTACCTGGCTGCCGGCGCGGATATTCTCGAGACCAACACATTTAATTCGACGCGAATTTCCATGGCCGATTACGGCATGGAGGCGCTGACCTACGAGCTGAACCTCGAGGGAGCGCGGTTGGCCCGCCAAGCGGCGGACGAGTTCACCGCCAAAACACCAGATAAGCCCCGTTTTGTCGCGGGCGTGTTAGGTCCAACCAATCGTACGGCCTCCATCTCACCGGACGTGAACGACCCTGGGTTTCGCAACATCACCTTCGACCAGCTCGTTGAGGCTTACGACGAAGCGCTGCGTGGCCTGGTCGACGGGGGTAGCGACATTCTCCTGGTTGAGACGGTGTTCGACACGCTGAACTGCAAAGCAGCGTTATTCGCAATCGAAAGCTACTTCGCTTCGCAGAACCAATACTTACCCACGATGATCTCCGGGACGATCACCGACGCGTCCGGCCGCACCCTATCGGGGCAAGTGACCGAAGCATTCTATAATTCAATAGCTTATATCAGACCGTTCAGTATCGGACTGAACTGCGCCCTCGGTGCAAAAGAGCTTCGGCCACATATTCAAGAACTGTCCAAAGTTGCACAGTGCCGGGTGAGCGTCCATCCCAACGCCGGCTTGCCCAACGAATTCGGAGAATACGACGACACACCCGAGAATATGGCCGCGGAGATCGGTGAATGGGCAGACCGCGGTTATTTCAACATCGTCGGTGGGTGTTGCGGAACCACGCCAGCACACATTGAAGCCATTGCTCGGCGTGTGGCTGATAACCCACCGCGTGCCATACCCCAGCACAAACCGGCACTGCGTCTTTCCGGACTGGAGCCTCTGAACGTCACTGACGAGAGTCTGTTTGTAAACATCGGGGAAAGGACCAATGTCACCGGCTCCGCCCGATTCGCCCGTTTGATCAAGGAAGATGACTACGACACCGCTTTGGACGTCGCCCGGCAACAGGTCGATAACGGGGCCCAAATCATCGATATCAACATGGATGAGGGCATGCTCGATGCAGAAGCCGCGATGGTTCGCTTCCTCAACCTGGTGGCATCCGAACCCGACATCTCACGGGTTCCGGTTATGGTCGACTCGTCCAAGTGGCAAGTCATCGAAGCGGGACTCAAGTGCATTCAGGGACGGGCCATCGTCAATTCCATTAGCTTGAAAGAAGGCGAAGAGGCGTTTCTCACTCAGGCACGCCTCGCCCGGCGTTACGGCGCTGCCGTGGTGGTGATGGCGTTTGATGAGCAAGGGCAAGCAGCGACATTGGAACGCAAATTCGAAATATGCGCACGCAGCTACCGGTTACTGATCGATCACGCCGATTTCGCGCCCCAAGACATCATTTTCGACCCGAACATCTTCGCCATCGCGACGGGCATCGACGAACACAACGACTATGCCGTTGCTTTCATCGAAGCGACCCGTCGAATTAAAAAGGAACTTCCCTACGCCAAAGTGAGCGGTGGCTTATCCAACGTTTCGTTTTCATTTCGCGGCAACAATGCGATGCGGGAGGCGATACATGCCGTCTTCCTGTACCACGCGATCAAAGCGGGTATGGACATGGCGATTGTCAATGCCGGCAGCCTCGCGGTCTATGAAGAAATCCCCGTTGACCTGAAGGAACGGGTCGAAGACGCCGTACTGAATCGGCGGCCCGACGCAACGGAGCGGCTACTCGAGATCGCCGATAGCATCAAGGGACAAGCTAGCCAATCCGCAACTCAGGATCTGGCTTGGCGCGACTGGCCGGTAGGCAAGCGCTTGAGCCATGCCCTGGTCAAAGGCGTCACAGACTATATCGAGGAGGACACGGAGGAAGCTCGGCTATCCTTCGAGCATCCATTGCAAGTTATCGAAGGTCCCCTGATGGACGGCATGAACATCGTCGGCGACTTGTTCGGCGACGGCAAAATGTTTTTGCCCCAAGTCGTAAAAAGTGCGCGGGTGATGAAAAAGGCCGTGGCCTACTTGATTCCTTTCATCGAAGCGGCGAAGTCCGAGGAAGAAAGGAAACAGCGTTCTGCCGGCAAGATACTCATGGCGACCGTTAAGGGCGATGTCCACGACATCGGAAAAAACATCGTCGGGGTGGTCTTGCAGTGCAACAACTTCGAAGTGATCGACCTGGGCGTGATGGTCCCGGCACAAGAGATTTTGTCGGTGGCACAGAAAGAGCAAGTCGATGTCATCGGACTTTCCGGATTGATCACGCCATCACTGGATGAAATGGTCTACGTCGCATCGGAAATTCATCGACTTGGGTTCACAGTGCCGCTGCTGATTGGTGGTGCTACCACGTCGCGAGTTCACACCGCCGTCAAAATCGCACCCGAGTACAATGGATCCGTTGTGTATGTCAAAGATGCCTCCCGCGCCGTCGGCGTGGCATCCAGTCTGTTGAGCAAAACCTTAAGCGGAGAGTTTCGTCGCCAAATTCAGGACGAATACGATGCGGTTCGGGAACGCCATAAGAATCGCAAGAAACGAACGCCGCTATTACCACTTGAACAAGCCAGAGAAAACCGGGTCCCCATCGATTGGAGTACTCACCAAACTATCGTCCCGCGGCTTAAGGGCGTTCACGTCATCAAGGAATACCCTCTGAAGGACCTGGTTCCGTATATCGACTGGACACCATTTTTTAAAACCTGGGAGCTGGCGGGAAGCTACCCGAAAATTCTCGGCGACCCGATCGTCGGTGAACAGGCTCGCCAGCTGTATGAAGATGCCAAACGGATGTTGGATCAACTGGTGGCTGAGAAATGGTTGGAAGCCAACGCGGTGATCGGAATCTTTCCCGCGAATACCGTCAACTGCGATGATATCGAGTTATATGTTGACGACAATCGTGACGGTGTCTTGACCACCTTGCATCACCTCAGACAACAACAAGTCAAACCGGAAGGTCGACCGAACCACTGTTTATCCGACTTCATCGCACCCAAGGAATCGGGGATACCAGACCATATCGGCGCTTTTGTGGTGACAGTCGGGCTAGGCTGCGACGATATCGCCGCTCGTTACGAACAAGATCATGATGACTATAGCGCCATCATGGTCAAGGCGTTAGCAGACCGACTGGCCGAAGCCTTCGCCGAGCGCATGCATGAACTTATCCGAAAGGAATTCTGGGGTTACGCTACGGATGAGCATTTGGACAACAAAGCGTTAATAGACGAAAAATATGTCGGCATCAGACCGGCTCCCGGCTATCCAGCTTGCCCCGATCACACCGAGAAATCTCTGCTTTGGGATCTGCTCGACGCCGAAGCGAATACCGGTGTGCACTTGACGGAGAGCTTTGCCATGTGGCCACCCGCGTCCGTCAGCGGCTGGTATTTCAGCCACCCGCAATCACGGTACTTCGGCCTGGGTTCAATCGGCCGGGATCAAGTTGCCGACTATGCCCGACGGAAAGACATGACAATCGAGGCGGTCGAACGTTGGCTGGCGCCCAATTTGGGCTACGACAACTGATCCGATTGTTTCGAGATACTTATCGCAGATCTCAACGACACCCTCCGTTAAGCCCACCTGTTTAAGCTTAGGGCGTACCCTTGCCTAATCGCCCGTTGGCACGGGGACCTCGACTCATGCGTTGCCCCGCGAGAATTATTTTATCCCATTAAAGCCCCCTATCCCATGGCCGATACAAGGCCAGAGCATACCCGTTGTATCGGGTCGTTCACTTAACAAACCATGTTTAATCGGCGCCTCGTCGAAGCAGTCACGGCAGTGGGAGAATCCAGCAATGCAATGGGTGATGAATCTGTCTATCCGCCACAAATTCCTGGCCATCGCTCTTGTTGGACTCATGGGGTTCGTCGGATATTTCGCCTACAACGTCAGCGTGAGCCGAAGCAACGATGGGCGCTTAAACGAAATCCAAAATGTGCTCTACCCCGTTCTGGATCGAGCCAATGCCAATCGTCCTCGACTTGAGAAAATCTCCGAGATCCTGAATTCGGCTGTTACCGCCGGTGATACCGACCTGCTATCCACAGCGGATCAAGTGAAAGCGCAGATGGATACATCCCTGACTGAACTCGTCGCGCTGCTTCCGTCGGAAAAAGCACGCATCGAAGCCATTCAGAGCCATCTGGCAACCTATTATGATAGTGCTCGAGAACTGTCCGAAGTTATGATTCGTGGCAACGTCGACCCCAATACATTGGGACAACGGGCCCAAGCCATGACCATGGCGCTGGATCAGGTCACCGCGGATCTCAACGAGTTTGCTCAGGATCGCTATCAGCGTTTTAGCGACACCATCGCCGCCACTAACCAAGCCACCAGTCGGGCTTTGATCATCGGGATAGGCATCGGTCTTGTCACCATGATCATTATGATCATCACCGCAATGGCCATCGCTTCGAAAACCTCCGCCAACATCGAATCCGTATTGGCATCACTTCGAGAAATGGCCAATGGCGAAGGCGATCTGACCAAAAGACTGGAAACCAACGTAAAAGACGAAATCGGTGACCTCGTCCACGAATTCAATGCGTTTGTTCGAAACCTTCAACAAATTGTTGGACAAATCGCCGCGGCCTCGACACAGATTGCGGCTTCCGCCGAACGAACCGCCGGTAGCACACAAGAATCTCAGGAAGGCATGGCAAGACAAAAGGTCGAATCGGAGCATTTGGTCACTGCCATCGATGAAATGTCCGCAACGGTTGCCGACGTAGCACGCAACGCAGCAGCAGCCGCAGAATCCGCGCGCGAAGCGGACCACGAAGCGCACAAAGGCAAAGAAGTCGTCGATGGCACGGTAATGACCATCAACACCCTCGCATCGGAAGTCGAACGCGCCGCTGAAGCAATGCAAACGCTCCATGCCGACACCGAAGAAGTCGGTACGGTCATGGATGTGATCCGGGGTATCGCTGAGCAAACCAACCTACTGGCCCTGAATGCCGCTATCGAAGCTGCCCGGGCGGGAGAACATGGACGCGGCTTTGCAGTCGTCGCCGATGAGGTGCGTACGCTCGCATCACGCACCCAGGAATCGACCGTCAAAATCGAAAAAACCATTGAACAATTGCGCGGTGGGGCCAACTCGGTCGGCGATGTATTGCTCCATAGCCGCGATGCGGCGAAACGTAGTGTTGAAAATGCGGCGAAAGCCGGAAAATCCCTCGAGGCAATCACCACAATGGCGGCCACCATCAGTGACATGAATCGACAGATCGCTACGGCCACGGAGGAACAAAGTGCTGTGGCCAACGAAATTCAACTGAACGTAAATCAGATTCGCGACATTGCCGAACAATCGAATAGCAGTGCCGAGCAAATCGCTTTTTCCAATAAGGAACTCGCGGATCTAGCCATCGGATTACAGAGCTTGGTCGGCAAGTTCAAAATCTAAACTCCGTTCTGTATCCAATCTACTAAACTAAAAATCGTCCAGAGCGTTTAGTTTCGCTTCTTGCATATCCCCAAACAATTAGGCTAAGAGGAAAAGGAATGAGAAACATCCTGGTCAAGGCCGGCGCAACAGCAATGGTAGGCATGTTACCCGCAATGAGCTTTGCCGCTTCGGTCAACATCAATGGTTTCGGAACGGCCGCGGCTGCCTGGGCAGACTCCGAAGTGCCCTATTCGGGTCTAATCGACGACAAAATCAGCTTCGAAGAAGATACCCGTATCGGGCTTCAGTTTTCCGCTGAGATCACCCCGGAACTCACATTTACTACGCAGCTGCTCGCCCGCGGAGACAGAGAAACGTACGACGTCAAAGCGGACTGGGCCTACGTATCTTACAAATTCAACGATAGCGTGTCGGTCAGGGCGGGCCGCGTCAAACTACCGATCCTCCTTGTTTCAGATTACGTGGAAGTCGGTTACGCCTACCCGTGGATTCGACCCCCGGAAGAAATTTACGAGATTGTCCCCTTTAGAGCGATATCCGGTGTCGATCTTCCCATCAACTTCCGCTTGGGGCCGTTAGATGGCTTGGTCCAGCTATTTGGCGGCAGTTACGAAGAAGAAATCTTTTACCGCGGTTTAGACTTGTCAACCAATTCGCGTTTGCTCGGTGCAAACCTGTCCTTGGGCAATGAATCATTCAAGATACGAGCCGGTTACCTTGAGAGCGAACTCGATATCAGCATTGACCCGTTCGCCGCCATCTTCCTACCGCCGGGCGTGGACCCCAGCATAGAAAACGGTGATAGCCGCCTTTACAGCATCGGCTTGAAGCTGGATATAGCCAACATCATCGCGCATGCCGAATATGTGGACAGCGAGGTGGATGGCAACGTCGCGGACGTCACCGCATGGTATGCCACCGTGGGCTACCGAATCGGAAGTTTCACGCCCCATGTGACCGTCGCCAGCGCGGAAAGTGAAGAAGTCGTGCCCCTTTCAGCTGATCAAGACTCCATAGCCGTCGGCCTACGCTATGAGCTGAACAGTTTCTCTGCGTTGAAAGTTGAATGGAAGCAAGTTGAGCCGACGGGCGGCACCGCTGGACTTTTTGAGCCCGAACCGGGTGAATCGTTGTCTGATGACAAGATCGATGTGGTGAGCGTCGGTTTAGATTTCGTTTTCTGAGGACCAGATCAAATGCGAAGTAATAATATTTTGAATCAAGGGCTTCTGGTTGCCGCTATGCTGTCGTTATGCGGATTCGCACATGCGGAGTTGGCGATCGTGGTTCACCCTGACAATTCCATCCAAAGCATCAGCGTCGATGATGTTAAACGCATTTTTGAGGGGAAATCTTCCAGTTTTCCAACCGGCCAAACCGCTGAGCCGATCAATCAAGCAGAAGGTAGTTCGAATCGGGCCGAATTCCTCGACAAAGTGCTCAATAAAAACGAAAGCCAACTCAAGGCCTATTGGTCTCAGCGCATTTTCACCGGAAAAGGCAGCCCGCCCAACACCGTGGCCGACGATGCTGCGGTTAAGGCGTGGATCACCGGGAATCCGTCGGGATTGGGATACATCAGCGCGGCTGCAGTCGATGACAGCGTGAAAGTTGTAACCCGTATACCGTGAGACATTTCGGTCTCAACTCTTCGGTCATAGCGGCGAGATGACATGATTATAGGGAGATGAACCATGTCGAAACAACGACGAATGTTATGGAGAGCATTCGGTTTTTGTGGTGTGTGCTTACCGCTCAGCGCCTTCGCGATTGACGTAGAGATCCATGGGTTCGGAACGGCAGGAGCGGCGTGGGCTGATTCCGAAGTCACCTACCTCGGGTTTATCGACGATAAAGTCAGTTTCGAAAAGGATACGCGAATCGGACTTCAATTCGCCGCCGGAATCACACCGGAACTGACCTTCAACGCCCAACTCATCGCCCGCGGAGAGTTGGACACCTACGATGTAAAGGCCGACTGGGGATTCATTTCCTACCAGATCAATGACAATTGGTCGGTTCGGGCGGGTCGACTCAAACTGCCCACGTACATGGAATCGGAAGTCTTTTACGTGGGCTACGCCTATCCCTGGGTTCGACCGGTCGAAGAAGTCTATGACATCGTACCCGTTACCGCCTTGACGGGCGTAGCGATTCCCTTCGAAACGACAATCGGCGGCTTGGACCTAGGGCTACAACTGCTGTACGGAGGCTTCGAAGAAAACCGAAGCATCTCGGGCCTAGAGGTTCGAACCGAGGTCCGGAATACCTGGGTACTCACGGCGAACGTCGGCGGTGAGAACTGGCAACTTCACGGCACTTACATCGACACCGAGTTAACGACCGATGCCAATCTGGATCCCATTACGGCCCTGCTGATTCCCGCGGGGGCAGATCCTACAGCGCTCAATGAACCAGCAACGATTTGGTCCGTAGGATTCAAGTTCGACTGGCTCAACATCGTGGGTCAGGCCGAATATGTCGATTTCGACTCTAATGAAGGCCCTCTCGGTCGGGATACGGGTTGGTATACCACGCTCGGCTATCGGATTGGTCAATTCCTGCCCCATGTAACCTATGCCGAAGCGGAAGCTGACGACGTCGGTTTTTACTCGGAGGATCAGCGATCCTGGGCCGCGGGAGTACGCTGGAACGTCAACGCCGCTTCCGCGTTGAAGTTCGAATGGAAACAAGCCGAGCCCTTGAACGGTACCAGCGGTTTGTTCGATGACTTCCCGGAAAAGGACAAGGTCGACATCGTGAGTCTGGCATTCGATTTCGTGTTTTAGAAAACACTCGCTTAATCCAACTAAAAAGGCGGCATGGATCGCTCCATGCCGCCTTATCTATCTCATCCAGCCGTGACCAAATGCCACCGACAAGGGTCACATTGACTGATGATGCGGCTTAAGCGGTGGCGACCTCCAGCTGCTCTACCCGTCGCGCCTGGCCGGTTCCGACGGCCAGCATGCGCTCTACGGCCTGACGAGCCCTCACGGCAATCTCCGGATCTACGGTGACCTCGGGTGACAAACTCACGAGTGACTCCAATACTTTCGGCAGTGTAATTCGCTTCATGTGCGGGCACATATTACATGGCCGAACGAAATCGACTTTCGGAAATTCGACCGACACGTTGTCACTCATAGAGCATTCGGTCACCATCACCACCTTTCCCGGGCGGGCTTGAGCGATATGACTGATCATGCCCGAGGTCGACCCGACGAAATCAGCTTCCTCAAGCACATCGGGGGGACATTCAGGGTGAGCGATGATGTGTACACCCGGGTGCATATCCCGGTACTGCCTCAATTCGTCGCCACTAAATCGCTCGTGAACCTCACAGCTCCCTTCCCACAGGATCACTTCAACATCTGTTTGGCTGGCAACCCAACGCCCTAAATACTGATCCGGCGTAAAAATCACCCGATCAACCCCCAACGACTCCACCACTTCCACGGCATTCGCTGACGTACAGCAAATATCGGACTCGGCTTTGACATCGGCACTGGTGTTCACGTAGCTAACCACCGGCACGCCGGGATACCGCTTTTTCATTGCCCTCAAGCCTTCCGCGGTAATGGATGCCGCGAGAGAACAACCCGCCTCAACATCGGGTATCAGCACGGTCTTTTCGGGACTCAAAATTTTCGACGTCTCAGCCATAAAATGGACGCCGCATTGAACAATCACGTCGGCATCGGCCTGCGCGGCTTGCTGGGCAAGACCGAGGGAATCGCCGGTGTAATCAGCGATACCGTGATAGATTTCCGGTGTTTGATAGTTATGCGCCAAAACCAATGCATTGCGTTCGCGTTTTAACTTATTGATCGCTGCGACATATGGTGCGTGAACTGCCCATTCCACTTTTGGCATCACACCTTTCATGCGCTCATAAATGGGCGCAAGCTCATGTTCGAGCGCTGCATCGTATTTCGGTAACTGGAAGCGCAATTCCAACCGTTGTTCCGGTACGTTCATCATGCCTGAAACCCTCTCCTCGCCTTTTTTACGCCGTATGATCACTATTTTCTTAACCGGCAGGCGACAACCGGCGTTGCATTCTCGTTATACTAGACTTGAGTATAACTATAGTCAACTTACTGATGCTTCGCAGGTAAACCGACACCAAGACCGGGACGCTCTCGTAGAACTCTTCGGCGGAAACGAAACAACTTAGCCGGTCTACCTCCGGTGGCATGTTCACGTTCGCCGGTACTGGCTACCAGCCCACCCTGCTCTACCAATCGACGAAAATTCTGCTTGTGCAAACGAACCCCTGAGAGCGCTTCGACCACTCGTTGTAGCTGCAGCAGGGTGAACTCAGGGGGCAGTAGCTCAAACACAACCGGCCGGTACTTGATTTTTCCGCGAATACGGCCCATCGCCGTCGCAAGAATGCGGCGGTGATCCAGTCCCATAGGTCGTCCGGGCATTAACGGAAGATTCGACGGCTGCTGTTGATTCCTCCGTGATTCGGGAACCATACCGGCTTCGTAGAGAAGTTCGTACCGATCAAGCACCCGCTCCGGATCCCAAGCAGCGCCCGACAAGCCGAAGTTGATGTCAACTCGTTCACGGAGCGTGTCGGCCAATTCGTGGTGATCAACACCCTCGATCCATCGCTCCAAAGCGGGCGCGATAGTGCTGTCGATGAGCTCCGGGCGCCCTTGCCGCCAGTCTTCCCAGGGAAAATACGCATACCATTCTCGCCAATCAGAATGAAGGGCCGGACGATGCTCCCGAACCAAAGCGAGATAGGCAACGGAAATAACGCGTCGCCCCTCCATGCGTTCAGTCGGATCACGCGAAGCGTCGCCGAAAGTGTACAGCTGCTCGACATATCCCAGAGACAGATCCGCTTGTCGTTCGACCCAATTTCGCAGTGCCAACTCCAAGGTAAGATCCCGTTCTGGATCAAGTGGACCGGATGGCAACGCATCAAGTCCATCTCCGACGTCGATCTGGCCGCCAATTTCGCTGGCTGCAAAATGCTCGTAAGGTACAGTGAGAATACGGGGGGCTTCATCGGTGACCGCGACGATCACGGCATTCAGCACAATGAGGAACTCAGGGTGTCCAGCAGTAGAAGCGCTCATGGGGCATCCCGGCAACGAGACCAACTCCAAGTGGTCCAACGGTGTTCTTGATTCATTGTCCCGGTCAACCAAGGAAGGGGGTCAGCTTGTGCTGCGTTTGCGTTGCGCATGTTCTATCCAATCTCCGGATCGAACAACCATATGCGGGTACACATGACGTTTCCGATAAAGATAGATCCATGCAACTCCGTAACCGGTGCCGATTCGCTCTCGGGTGTAGGTTCGCGGATAATCCTCTAGCTGATCGAGGCGCCGTAACAGCCGCCGACCAATCCCATAAACCTCTCCCGAAATCGCTGTTTTCCCTTGCCTGAAAACCCCGGGATACGCACCTAAATCCTCCATCCGAAAGGCCGCAATAGTGCGCCACGGCCCCAGCAATACGGCGCCGCTCATCAAGTCGTGGTTAGACCCCTGACTGCGTAGCGTGCCGTAAACAAACAGTCTCTCACATGAGGTCATCAGCGCTTCCGGCAATACGCGGCGCAGCGAGGAGCACCGCCAACAACATCACAGTGCTTCATTCAGCCGACGGGCTGATCCTTACAACAGCATAAAATGACCAGTTGTCTCTTGGATGCGTTTGCGAATTGGAGGTGGCCGCGCACGGCGCACGAACAAAACATCCTAGTCCACGAAGCTGCCCGCGCTTCCGCCAGTATGTAGAAACCATCAATGCCAACTGCCCATGACATTCTTTACGGTTTCCACGAATGCTAGCGGCTGATCAAGAAAGAGGTGATGCCGAGCCTCAGGGATGGCGATAAACGGCACGTCTGAATGATAGAGCTTACGGGTATTCTCGAGCATATACTTGCCGAATAACATGCTCTTTTCGCCGTAAATCACGGCGGCCGGCACTTTCAAATCTTTGACCTCGTTGGCCATATTGTCGTAAATGGTTTTCTGCAAAAATCTAACGTCGAACTTCCAACACCACCCGTCCTCTATCTTCATGAGCGAGTGTTTGGCGATATAATCGAGAATATATTGATTCTTACAGGGTTGTGGCGGAACCAGCTTAAACCGACTTAACGCTGTCTCGTAGTCCGCATAGATTTTTTTGGCTTTGAACGGGGAAGCGCGCAGATCGTTTCCGGGATTAAAGCCGGGTGGGAAAATGGCGGAATCACATACGAGAATTCCGTTTAACCTATCCGCATAACTCAGACCCGCTTTAAGCGTCGCGAGACCACCGAAACTATGGCCGACAACGGTGACATCGTTACCGAAACCCACCGCGTCACAAACGCTGATCAGCTCTTCGGCAAATAAATCACCCGAGTATTGGGTCCGATGGCCGCTGTCGCCCATACCGCTGAGATCGATGGCTGCGACGGAGTATTCATCAACGAAGAATGGTGCGATAAAGTCCCACCAGTGCGCATGGGCACCGCCACCGTGGACAAAAAGCATGCCGGGTTTTCCCGAATCGCCCCAAGCAAGATAGTGAATCGGGCATCCTTGAACATCGATGGTGTTTTCGCGATACGGAACCGCCAGTGCTTCTTTGAACCAATCTGGCGCTTCAGTGACAAGCTCTTCCATTCGCTTACCCTATTTTCTCTCGCTGCAACAAGCCATATCTGATTTAGTCACACGCTTGTGCACAGGATCGTTAAAAAAATTGTCGGCGATTATACCCGAATCGTGAAATGATGCTGCAGCGACCACCGCCAAAGATCGTGGCAGGTGAGAATAGAAACGACACCATACCGCCATATGTCATTGCATAATCTCACCGAATTTATATACTCATTCTATTATTAAACGAAATGCGTGTTTTGGTTTGGGGCCAACGCATAATAAATATTCTACGGGGGCTTTCATCAATGTATGATGATCGGCTGAGCCGTACGGTTGGGGAAACGGTCGAGGCCGACAGCGTAGAAGACATTCACCGAATCTGTTCTCGGCTGTGTGAGCTTTACGACTTCGATCACTTCATTTACGCGGCAAGATTCCCGGACTCGCTCGTAAATCCATTCCGCATCGTCATCAGCGGATATCCCAACGACTGGCTGACCTGCTATAACGAAAACCACTATCTGCGAATTGACCCCACGGTCGCGCATAGTGCCCGTGCGATTCGACCGTTACTTTGGGAAGAACTCAACGCGGTCGAAAAAAGCAATCCGGAAATACATCATTTTATGAACGAGGCGCGAAACTTCGGTCTTTGCAGCGGCCTAACCGTGCCTCTTCACGGCGCACACGGCGAGGCGGCGTTACTTAGTCTAACGAGTTCCAGCGACCCTAAGCGACATCGCGAACAAATCAATCTGGCCACGCCTGAAGTAGTTTTACTTTCCACATACATCCACGAGGCTGCGTGCCGGATCGTCAAACACAGCATGATCGACTCGGAAAAAATAGAGCTTTCGTGCCGAGAACGGGACTGTTTGTTGTGGTCGGCTGAAGGAAAAACCTCTTGGGAAATCTCACAGATACTCGGCATTTCTGAGCGCACAGTGATATACCATTTACAACGCGTCGTGGAAAAACTGGGCGTAACCAGCCGCCAACAAGCCATCGCGAGAGCGATATCACAAGGCTTGATCACGCCACAGATCGACTAACCGCCACGAGCGAGAAATCAGGCTATCGCGATAGCCGCCTCATACGGCGATTTCCTCCGGTTCTCGAATCCTCGAATTGTTAGTTATTCTTACCTGTAAGATGTTACAGGTTACACGTAAAGCAAATATCCGTTTACTGGTTCCGCACTTCTCTTTCGGTATAAGGAGATTTTGGAGCCATGGTCGACATCCTCGTAGGACGCCCTTCTGAACACACGTTTGACGCACCCACTTTATCCTCTCTCTATCGCTTCCGGCATCACATTTTTCACGACAAACTCGGCTGGGATGTAAGTAGTTATGAGGGTGAGGAGCGTGATGACTATGACACGATAGACCCCGTATATATCGTGTCACAAGACGAAGAAAATCATGTCGATGGCTGTGGTCGGCTGTTACCCACGCAGGGGCCCTATATGCTGAAAGACGTGTTTCCTCAGCTGCTTCGTGGCGAGCAAGCACCCAGTGCACCTGATGTCTGGGAGCTTAGTCGCTGCGCCGTACAAACCCCCGACCGCGACGCTCGTCTGCAAGCGAGCTTTTCCTACCGCAGTTTCGAGATCATGCACGAAGCTTACAAATTCGCCATCAAAAATGGTGTTCGCGAATATGTCATGGTCACCAGCGTAGCAATCGAACGAATGATGAAAGCCGGTGGACTCAAACTCCAACGTTTTGGGGACGGAAAAGCTCAACACGTAGGTAAGGTTCTTACCGTCGCATGCCGGATCCCGGTTAATTCGGAATCCCATGCCGCCATCCTAAACGCTATGGAAACTCATGTTCCTGGAAGGAGGGCCGCATGAAGATCTTGGTGGTGCAGTCGTCTCCAGACGACTTCCAACTACCGGATGGTATCGATCAAGCTCAACATCAGTACGTGGTCGTATATCGCCAGAATGACGAAACTGATGCATTCATAAGCTTCGCAGCGAAAGACTTTGATTGGGTTTTAGTGCCTGGCGAGATATTTCAGAAACAAAACCATGCAGCTCACGGTGGTTCAATTAACGCTTCGCCCACCGATCCACGGAACGAGAATGATCGCGCTCGCGGATCTGTTCGGATCAAACGATGGAAGCACAAAAATGGTGACTCGTATGAACTCCAGCCTAGGAAGTTGGGCAACGGGGTGACTGAATGGGTCTTCGAGTATCATGCGCCGTGCAAGAAAGGAAACGTAGAAGCAGACAATTGATATCCCGCAAAACCGGACGCCTCGCGCTTCGCTTAAGATATCTGACGCTGCGCGTTTATCGGCGCTCAGTACCGCATTCAGAAGCCGAAGGCGTCCGTCTTTTTTGATATATATCAAGCAAATACCAGAGTTATCTAAAAGCCACTCCAGCTATGATCAATACTGCCGATACAGCGGTAGAAGAAGGATGGTTGGAAAACGCACGAAAAGTGCGAAAACCCGCAACGAAAATCGGTACTCGCTAGTGAATGGCGCGCATTGGATTCTCTGTTTGGGTATTCCAACGATGTTGCTTAAAAACAACGATCATCATTGGAAGCATCATGTTCATGCTTGCTGGGAATAGAAAGAATTCAAAGCAAGGGGCGGGAAAATCTAAATCGCGTTCGCAAAATACCTGTCACCAGGACCACAAGGGCAAATTACCCCTATCGACGCGAGCAAGTTATCCGGGGGGTAACACGCCGCCCCACCCTCGAAGTCACTTTGTTGCCGCCTTGGAGAAGGCCGTCAAAGCCGCGCATCGCTCTGATCGAGTTTACCTAATATATCTCGACATCGATCGTTTTGAAGCGTTTAACAATGGATTCGGGCATGCCGCAGGCGATGCAATCTTAGACGCCATTCGAAACCGCCTCTACCATCATCTCGATAAGTACGACGAATTGTGCGAACTCGGTGGGGATAAGTACGCCGTGATTTGTCTCACAAAGCGGGGGGAGAAACGCGTCGAATCACTTGTCTCACGTTTCACCGAATGCGTTTCAGATTCGATCTTGGTTCGTGGGAAGCAGGTCTGCCTGACCGCAAGTGCGGGTATTGTCGAAGTCAAAAGCGATGAAAAATCCCCATTTGAGTGGCTTCAGCGCGCCGAGTTGGCGCTTTACCGCGCAAAATCATCAGGTGGCAATCGATTCTGCATCTACTCGCCGGTAATGGACTATCGCTGTACCAAACAACTCAGCTTTGAATCCGACCTCAAGAACGCCCTTGCTCGTGACGAGTTTCAGCTACTCTACCAGCCACAGGTTCACATACCGAGTGGCGAAATCGTGGGTGCGGAGGCGTTGTTAAGATGGAACCATCCGAAATACGGGGCCATCGGTCCCGGAAAATTCGTCGGGATTTTGGAATCGACACGATTAATCGTCTCGGTTGGCGACTGGGTACTGATCAACGCATGCCACCAAGCGAAATGTTGGGAACAAGAAGGCCTCGGAAAACTTCGCGTGGCGATCAACGTCTCGCCCTATCAACTCGAGGATCCCAATTTCGTAATACGGGTTCAATCTGCGCTTAACGATGCCAACTTAAGTCCTGATCGTCTAGATATCGAAATCACCGAAGGCGTGATGGTCCTGTCGGACCCCACCAAGATAGAAACGATTCACCGCCTAAAAGCCCTTGGAACCCGGATTACTGTTGATGATTTCGGAGTCGGCTATTCCTCACTCGCCTATCTCAGGCAACTCCCTGCAGACGCGTTGAAGCTGGACCGCTCATTCATGAGACGAATTCCGGAAGATCCGATCGACACCACCATTGCTCGGACCATCATTCAACTGGCGGAGGATCTGGATTTATCCGTGGTGGCGGAAGCGGTTGAGCGTCCGGAGCAGCTGGGCTTTTTACAAAACTGGCCCGAGGTTCTAGTACAAGGATTTTATTACTTCAGACCCATGGTGGGCGACCAGCTGGCGGGAAAACGTGTGCCGGCTCGCTAAGACCCAATACGGATCGTTTGGCGGAATTTCAGAAGAAAACGAAATCTGATCTCGAATCCGAGGAATCGCTCACAGATTCAAACGGAAATTGATTGGTCGGGGCGGCAGGATTCGAACCTGCGACCCCCAGCACCCCATGCTGGTGCGCTACCAAGCTGCGCTACGCCCCGAATGGAAACGACCAATACAATTATATCTCGCGGAAATCAGAGACGCCGGATGATAGCGAATATACGTCCGGGTTGGAAGCGTGATTTAAATTAACGATTATCGCTTCAGCAAGTTTAAGATCTCTTCGAGTTCTACACGGACTTGATGGACCACCTGTTGACTCTGGGTCACATCTTTTTTGGCATCGCCACTAGTCAACTGCTGGCGAGCGCCGGTAATGGTGAAACCCTGTTCGTACAACAAACTTCGAATTTGACGGATCATCAATACGTCGTTGCGCTGATAGTACCGACGATTACCTCGGCGCTTTACTGGACGCAGCTCAGGAAATTCCTGCTCCCAGTAACGCAACACGTGCGGTTTTACGCCACAGAGCTCGCTCACTTCACCAATAGTAAAGTAGCGTTTACTCGGAATCGGCGGTAATTCGCTATTGTTTCCCGGTTCCAGCATAACCTTGCACCCGGCTCTTTAGATTTTGTCCTGGGCGAAAGGTCACGACTCGGCGAGCAGAGATCGGGATCTCTTCGCCCGTCTTGGGATTACGACCCGGACGTTCGCTTTTATCCCTTAAATCGAAATTACCAAAACCGGACAGTTTAACCTGCTCGCCGCTCTCAAGAGCCAAGCGAACTTGTTCAAAGAATAGGTCCACCAACTCTTTGGCTTCTCGCTTGTTAAGACCCAACTCGACAAATAGCCGGTCAGCCATGTCAGCCTTCGTCAAAGCCATTTGTTATTACTCCCTAATTTTCGCATCGAAGCGACTATTCATTATATTGACGGCCCGAGCGACATAAGCATCAACCTCTTGGTCCTCAAGCGTGCGTGAATCTTTCTGGAAAATCAAGCCTAAAGCGATACTTTTTGAACCGGACTCTATCCCTTTCCCCTGATAGGCGTCGAACAGCACGAGATCGACCAAGGTCTCATCAAGCGCTTCGCGCACAGCATCCACCAACGCCGCGCTAGCGATCTCCGACGATACAATGACCGCAATATCTCGTCGTACAGAGGGATACCGCGAGACGGGGCGATGCGCGGGAACGCTAACCGTCGAAGCGATTTCACAATCAAACTCAAACAAAACAGGGCTCTGCGGAAGCTCTAGTGCATCGACCAACTTCGGATGCAGGGTACCAAGCCAACCGACCGGATGTTCCCCTTTTGTGACAATTTGCGCGCACTGCCCTGGATGCAGCGCCGGGTGTTCTGCCTTGATAGTCCGAAACTCGCCTCGTCTTCCCGTGGATTGCCAGATCGCCGCCAAGTCGCCTTTGATATGAAAAAAGTCGACTTGTTGCTCAGGCTGCCCCCATTGCTCGGGCTCTGTGGGTCCGAATGCCAAGCCCCCGATCCGTTTGCGTTGAAGAATATTTCCCCCAAGACGGCTGAACACCAAACCGATCTCGAACAATCTCACACGGTTTTGCTGACGGGACAAATTATGTATCAGCGTACTAATCAAGCCAGGCCAGAGCCCGGTTCTCATTTGAGCCAGTTCACTGGAGATGGGATTAGCCAAGTCCAATGGCGCGCCTTCAGTCGGGAAATACCGCTGGATCTTGGGGTCTACGAAACTGTAGGTGACGACCTCGTGATATCCGCGTTGAACGAAAACTTCTTTGATTCGTTCCTGGGGGGCCACCTGCTCACTGAGCCGTGGCATCGAAAAGCGAGTCATCGGCTCCCGGACGAACAGCCTTTCGTAACCATGGACACGAACGATCTCTTCGATGAGATCGGCTTCGATAGCGATGTCGTAGCGATGCGGAGGTGACTCGACGTACCAATCCCCCCCCTCACGCCGAAACGGCATCTGCAATCGCCGGAGTATCCCGTCGACGGCCTCGTCGTCGACCACAAAACCGAGGATGCGGTCGAGTCGCGAGCGGCGCAGTTTAATCTCCGCTCCTCGCCCCAGATCGGTGGTCCCTTCGGGCAACACCACGGGCCCGGCTTTACCGCCAGCGATCTGTAACAGCAAACTGGTGGCGCGCTCTAATGCGCGACACTGCAGTGCCGGGTCGACTCCCCGCTCAAAACGATGTGAGGAGTCGGTATGCAGCCCCAAACGCCGAGCCCGCCCGAGAACCACCTTAGGCGAAAACGAGGCACTCTCTAGAAAAACGGATGTCGTGTTCTCGCCTACCGACGATCGGCTCCCCCCCATGATTCCGGCAACCGCTACCGGACCGCTTTGATCCGCGATAACAAGCACGTCGGCGCTCAAGGACACTTCGCGACCATCGAGTAAAACCAGCGGCTCTTCCGCGCGAGCAAATCGGACTTGTAGGCTACCTTTCAGCCGCTCAAGATCGAAGGCGTGCATGGGTTGTCCCAGCTCGAGCATTACATAGTTGGTGACATCGACCACGATGCCCGTACTGCGAATACCGCCCCTCCGTAGACGCTCCTTCATCCAGTCGGGCGTCCGTGCACTCGGATTCAAATCTCGAATCACACGACCGGCATAACGGGGGCAAGCGTCCGGATCGGCGATCGAAATCGCGATGCTTTCATCCAGCGCGATCGGCACCGCAGTATCGGGAATCACCCTCAGATCGGCCTCAGTAAGCGCGTGAACTTCCCTCGCGACCCCCTGAATACTGAGACAATCTCCTCGGTTCGGCGTCAGATCGATCTCGATAATCGAGTCGTCTAAAGCCAACCATTGCCGTAAGTCCGAACCTACGGGCGCATCCTCAGACAACTCCATCAGGCCATCCGGCGCATCGCCGAGCCCCAACTCGCGAGCCGAACAAAGCATTCCGTGAGACGAAACTCCCCGCAACTCTGTGGCCTCGATCCCGACATGGCCGGGCAGTTCCGCCCCGGGCAAGGCCGCGGGTACCCGCATCCCAGCGCGCACGTTCGACGCACCGCAGACGATTTGAACCGGCTCAGGACGATCCACATCTACCCGACAAACGCGGAGTTTATCGGCATCCGGGTGTCGCTCAACCTCGAGCACCCGTCCGACCACAACACCGGAGAACGGTGGAGCCGCCGGCTCCACACCGTCGACCTCCAACCCGGCCATGGTCAAACAGCTCGCCAACTCGTTCGTGTCGATTGGCGGGTTCACCCACTCTCTGAGCCACTGTTCGCTAAATCGCATGATTCACCGTCTTACTTGACGCCAGGTTGCCCTAAGTCCGATGTTTACTGAAACTGCCTTAGAAACCTAATGTCGTTCTCAAAGAATACTCTTAAGTCATTGACTCCGTAACGAAGCATCGCCAACCGTTCCACTCCTAAGCCGAAGGCAAAACCGGTGTAGCGTTCCGTATCAACCCCCACATGGGCAAATACTTCGGGATGCACGATGCCGCATCCAAGGACCTCCAGCCAGCCGGTGTGACTGCAAACACGACATCCTTTGCCATCGCACATCACGCATTGCATATCGACTTCGGCCGAAGGTTCGGTGAACGGAAAATACGAGGGCCGAAAACGCACCTCCAACTCGCGCTCGAAAAACGCTGACAAGAACGCTTTCAGTAGACTGTAGAGATCAATCATTGAGGCATCTTGATCAACCACGAGCCCCTCCACTTGATGAAACATGGGGGTGTGGGTCAGATCAGAATCGCAACGATAGACCCGACCAGGCGCAATCAATTTGAGTGGCGCTTCCCGACGCTCCATTTCGCGAATCTGGACCGGCGAAGTATGGGTACGAAGCAGCGTATCGGCATCAAAATAGAACGTATCGTGCATTGCACGGGCGGGATGCTCGGCAGGAAAATTGAGCGCTTCGAAATTGTAGTAATCGGTTTCCACTTCAGGCCCCTCTACAACTTCGAAGCCGGCGCCGCGAAACAACGCTTGAATTCGTTCCAGCGTCCGCGAGATCGGGTGACGGCCACCCGCGCTTTGTCCTCGGCCGGGCAGCGTGACGTCAATACGGTCCTGGAGCAACTGTTGGGCTAGCATCGCCTCTTGCAGCGCTTCTCGTCGTGTTTGATAAGCGTCGAGAAGGGTCCGCTTGGCGGCGTTAATCGCTTGGCCGCGAGCAGATCGTTCTTCCGGTGGGAGAGACCCAAGTGTTTTCAACAGGCCCGTTAACGATCCCTTCTTACCAAGAAAACCAACCTTAGCGTCGTCTAACTCGGCCAAGTCCTGGCTTTTGCTGAACGACTCCAAAGCTTCCGCTGTTAAATCATCCAGGTTCGACACGTCAAACAACCTCAGGTGCGTAATGAGAAAGGGGAAAGCCACCGCTTTCCCCTTTCTCTACATTTGGCGATCCACCTACGGTTCGCAGGCGGATCCGGATTTACTGGGAAAGACCGGCTTTGGCCTGCTCAGCGAGCTGAGCAAAAGCAGCTTTGTCATACACCGCGATATCGGCCAGAACCTTGCGATCGATCTCTATGCCTGCTTCGCGAAGACCGTGGATGAATCGGCTATAAGACAGTCCGCTATCTCGCGCGGCCGCATTGATTCGTACGATCCAAAGGCTACGGAAATCCCGCTTCTTTTGACGACGGTCCCGATATGCGTATTGGCCGGCTTTGATGACCGCCTGCTTCGCAGTACGGTAGGTTCGACTACGCGCGCCATAGTAACCTTTGGCCTTGTCTAATATCTTTTTATGACGAGCATGGGCGGTAACGCCTCGCTTTACTCTAGGCATGATTCACATTCTCCCTGCGCGTGTTTAGCGATACGGAAGCTGACGGGCGATAGCCGCCGCGTCACAAGCCGCAACCTGGGTTTGAGAGCGTAGCCCTCGCTTACGCTTGGTCGACTTCTTTGTGAGAATGTGATTTTTATTGGCGTGGCTACGTTTAAAACCGCCGCCGCCGGTGCGAGCGAATCGTTTCGCAGCACCGCGATTTGTCTTGATCTTCGGCATCATAAACTCCGCATTTCAATGTAATAGATACCCCAACCGTTCGGGGCCACTTATTTTTTCTTCGGCGACAGAAGCATCACCATTTGACGACCTTCCATCTTAGGTTCCTGCTCCACGGTTCCATACTCTTCGAGATCCGCGCGCACCCGCTCGAGCAATTCCAGCCCAAGTCCTCTATGCTGCATTTCACGCCCTCGAAAGCGTAAGGTTACCTTGGCTTTGTCGCCGTCATTTAGGAAACGTATCAGGTTGCGTAGCTTGACCTGATAATCCCCTTGGTCAGTTCCTGGACGGAACTTAACTTCCTTAATTTGGATCTGTTTTTGTTTTCGCTTGGCCGCTTGCTGTGACTTGGCTTTCTCAAAAAGGTACTTGCCGTAGTCCATAATGCGACAGACGGGAGGTTCGGCGTTAGGCGAAACTTCAACCAGATCCAGGCCAGCGTCTTGTGCGAGTCGCAACGCATCTTCGATGCTTTGTACCCCCAATTGCTCACCCTCAGAATCGATCACCCGAACGTTTCGTACAGTGATTTGCTCGTTACGGCGGGCAGTCTTGTCGGCAGCGATATGTCAATCCTCCCATTTCACCTTACCGAGACCCTCAATATCACGGGACAAGCCTTCGGCAAACGCTTCCACGCTTTTGGTGCCGAGATCTGTGCCACCGTGTGTCCTAACGGCCACGGTATCGGATTCCAGTTCCTTATCCCCCACAATCAGCATGTAGGGAACCTTTCGCAAAGTGTGCTCGCGGATTTTAAAGCCGATCTTTTCGTTTCTCAAGTCGACTTCCGCCCGAAAACCCTGATTTGACAAGATTTGTGCCATTTTTTCAGCGTAGTCGCGCTGACGATCAGTGATATTCATGATGACCACCTGGATGGGCGCAAGCCAAGTCGGCAGCGCGCCAGCGTAGTGCTCAAGCAATATTCCGATAAAACGCTCAAGCGAACCGAGTATGGCACGATGCAACATAACAGGCGTTTGCCGAGTTCCATCTTCGGCGACGTACTGCGCGCCCAGCCGACTCGGCATGGAAAAATCCAGTTGTATCGTCCCCAGTTGCCACACTCGATTGAGGCAATCTTTTAAGGAAAACTCGATCTTTGGACCGTAGAACGCGCCCTCTCCTGGCTGCAGCTCCCATTCAAGCCCCTTGGCATCAAGGGCTTGTTGCAGTGCATGTTCCGCGCGATCCCAAATATCGTCGGATCCAACACGCTGCTCCGGGCGCGTCGAGAACTTAATCAACACCTCATCGAAGCCGAAGTCGCCATACACTTCGAATACCAGGTCGATAAATGCGGAGACTTCCGATTGAATCTGGGCTTCCGTGCAAAAAATATGGGCATCGTCCTGAACGAAATTGCGCACCCGCATCAACCCATGCAGCGTACCGGAGGGTTCATTTCGATGACACGAACCGAACTCCGCCATGCGTAGCGGCAGATCACGATAGCTATGCAATCCATGATTATAGATCTGCACGTGGCACGGGCAGTTCATGGGTTTGACGGCATAGTCGCGATTCTCCGAATGTGTCGTGAACATCGCGTCGCCGAATTTCTCCCAATGCCCTGATTTTTCCCAGAGACTTCGATCGACAATCTGAGGCGTATGCACTTCCATGTAACCGCGCCGTTTCAAGCGCGCGCGGATGTAATCTTGTACTTGGGTATAGATACGCCAGCCCGAGTCGTGCCAAAACACCATGCCCGGTGCTTCTTCCTGGGTATGAAACAAGTCCATGACCTTGGCAATACGACGATGATCGCGCTTTTGCGCTTCCTCGATCCGGTGAAGATAGGCCTTGAGCGCTTTTTTGTCCGGCCACGCCGTGCCGTAGACTCGTTGCAGCTGCTCGTTGTGCGCATCTCCCCGCCAAAACGCACCGGCTAGTTTGGTTAACTTAAAGGCCTTGAGTTTGCCAGTGCTGGGCACATGGGGCCCCCGGCATAAATCGACGAACTCCCCCTGTCGGTACAGAGAGATGGCTTCGTTCTCGGGAATCTCGGAGATAATTTCCGCTTTGTAATCTTCGCCCATTTCACGAAAGTATTGGATCGCATCATCACGATCCATCACTTCCCTATTCACTTGCAAATTCATTGAGGCCAACTTGCCCATGCGTTCCTCAATGGCCTGCAAGTCCTCTGGCGTAAATGGGCGTTCGAACGCGAAATCATAATAGAAGCCGTCTTCGATCACCGGACCGATGGTCACTTGCGCCGTCGGAAAAAGATCTTTCACCGCCTGTGCCAAAAGATGGGCTGTGGAATGACGGATGACTTCCAAGCCTTCTGGATCACGATCGGTGATGATGGCAAGTTCCGCGTCACGGTCGATCACATAGCTGGTGTCAACCAAACGGCCATCAACCTGTCCGGCCAGTGCGGCCTTGGCCAGACCAGGACCAATCGCCTCAGCGACGTCGGCCACGGATATCGGTTGGTCGAATTGGCGTTGACCGCCGTCCGGTAGGGTAATGGTAAGCATGTGAGTTTATCTCCAGTGGTGACCGATACGAGGGGCCACATGCATTGCGTCTGAGTGATCGATGCGGAGCGCGAAAGCTTCTTCGCTCCGCCCGGAAAACTGGTAGGCGCGATTGGACTCGAACCAACGACCCCCACCATGTCAAGGTGGTGCTCTAACCAGCTGAGCTACGCGCCTGTCGTCAGGACGGAAAACAATACCCAAACCGGCCGCCAAAAACAAGCAAAACGCACTCTGGCCGGGCCCCGTCTACAGCAATGGACACGATCATCGGCCGGCAACGTCACACCGCTTTTCGGTCGATTCCCAATTCATGTGCTCTAAGCGCGGTGATTTGGTCCCGCAGACGCGCCGCCTCTTCGAACTCCAGATCCCGCGCGTGGCGATGCATTTGCTGCTCGAGATCTTTCACCAACGCATCGATTCTGGTGGGCGTCAACTCCTCGTTCGGAATGGATCGATCGCCCGCCACGAGCGGTGTACTCACCCGTTGTCGCACCGGCCCGGCATAGCCTGCCTCCAATACATCGGCCACCGACTTCTCGATGCTCTGCGGGACAATACCATGGGCTTCGTTATACGCGATTTGCTTGCGACGACGCCGATCAGTCTCTTCCATTGCGCTTTTCATGGAATCGGTGATGCGGTCCGCATACAAGATGGCGGTCCCGCGGACGTTCCGAGCTGCCCGACCAATGGTCTGAATCAGTGACCTCTCGGATCGTAAGAATCCTTCCTTGTCCGCATCCAGAATGGCCACCAGCGAAACTTCCGGCATATCCAGCCCTTCGCGCAGTAGGTTGATCCCGACCAACACATCGAAATCGCCCAGGCGTAGTCCGCGGATAATTTCCATGCGCTCCACGGTGTCGATGTCGGAATGAAGATACCGCACGCGGACGTCGTATTCTTGAAGATAGTCTGTCAGATCCTCCGCCATACGCTTGGTGAGCGTGGTCACAAGGACTCGATCACCAAGCGCCACGCGTTCGCGGATCTGCCCGAGCAGATCATCGACCTGCGTGCTGGCCGGGCGAACCTCCAACGCCGGATCGACCAAGCCCGTCGGACGGACAACCTGTTCAATCACTGCATCGGAGTGGGACCGCTCATACGGCCCAGGCGTCGCCGAAACAAAAAGAGATTGCGGCGCCAGACGTTCGAATTCCTCGAACTTCAGCGGCCGGTTGTCCAGAGCGGATGGCAACCGAAAACCGTACTCCACCAGATTTTCCTTACGGGATCGGTCACCGCGGTACATCGCGCCCAACTGGGGAATGGTGACATGACTTTCGTCGATAACCAGCAATGCATCAGGCGGAAGGTAGTCGAACAAGGTGGGCGGCGGCTCGCCTGGCTGTCGACCTGACAAATATCGCGAGTAGTTTTCGATGCCGGAGCAGTAACCGAGCTCGACGATCATTTCGATGTCGAACTGTGTGCGTTGCTCCAATCGCTGCGCCTCGACCAGCCGATTTTGATCCCGCAACACTTTCAGGCGCTCCCGCAGCTCCGACTTAATCTCCTCGACGGCATCCAACAGGGTGGTTCGTGGCGTCACATAATGACTCTTCGGATAGACAGTGAAGCGCGGCACTTTATGCAATACCCGCCCCGTCAGCGGGTCGAAAAGCGACAAACTTTCAACCTCATCGTCAAACAGCTCAATCCGCACCGCCTCCCGCTCGGATTCGGCTGGATGAATGTCGATCACGTCCCCCCGGACGCGATAAGTGGCACGCACAAGCTCTACTTCATTCCGCGTATACTGCAGTTCCGCCAGCCGACGCAGGATCGCCCGTTGATCAATCCGGTCTCCGCGGACCAAGTGGAGAACCATGCTGAAGTAAGCTTGCGGGTCGCCGAGCCCGTATATAGCCGACACACTGGCGACAATAACGGCGTCGCGCCGCTCCATCAGTGCTTTTGTGGCCGAAAGCCGCATCTGCTCAATGTGATCGTTGATAGACGCGTCTTTCTCGATATACGTGTCTGTGGAAGGCACGTATGCTTCAGGCTGGTAGTAGTCGTAATAAGAAACAAAATATTCGACGGCATTGCGCGGGAAAAATCCTTTCATCTCTCCGTACAGCTGGGCCGCCAGCGTTTTATTCGGGGCCAGTATCAGCGTGGGACGCTGAACCCGCGCAACCACATTCGCGATGGTGTAGGTCTTGCCCGAACCGGTCACGCCCAATAAAGTCTGATAGGCAAGGCCGTTTTCCAGACCCTGGATCAGTTGTTCGATTGCCGCCGGTTGATCTCCCGACGGAGTATAGGTTCCACCCAGTTCAAACGCGTCTTTCATTGCGATTCAGAAGCTGCTTTCCGTATCATTGAGCCCTCGCCAAACCAGAGTCATTAGGGAGTCACGATTGGCTACTCGTCTTTCCCAGCGCGTTCAGCGCATCAAACCGTCACCAACCCTCGCCGTTACCGCGCGCGCCGCTGAATTGCGAGCAGCCGGTCAGGACGTTATCGGCCTCGGCGCGGGTGAACCCGATTTCGATACACCGCCACACATCAAATCCGCGGCGACACAAGCGATCGAAAAGGGGCTCACCAAGTATACCGCGGTCGATGGCACGCCCGCTTTGAAGCAAGCCATCGCGGAAAAGTTCCGTAGAGAAAACGCCTTGGAATATCGTTCAGACGAAATCCTGGTGTCCTGCGGCGCCAAACACAGTCTGTTCAACCTGTGCGAAGCCATACTGGACGCAGGGGACGAAGTCATTATTCCTGCGCCCTACTGGGTATCGTATCCCGATATGGTCCTGATCGCCGACGGCAAGCCGGTCATCATCGAAACCGACATGGCGTCCGACTTTAAGATCACGCCGACGCAACTGGAGGCCGCAATCACACCGAAAACTCGGCTGCTGATTCTGAACAGCCCATCCAATCCCAGTGGCAAGGCCTACAGCGCCTCTGAACTATCCGCCTTGGGGAATGTGCTGAAGAAACATCCCGATGTCATGATCGTAAGTGACGACATCTACGAGCATATTCTCTGGAATAATGGCCCGTTCCAGAACATCGTGAACGTATGCCCGGAACTCAAAGACCGAACTGCTGTAGTCAATGGTGTATCAAAAGCCTACGCGATGACAGGTTGGCGAATCGGCTATACCGCGGGACCAGCCGATCTCATTAAAGCCATGAAAAAGATCCAGTCCCAAAGCACATCCAACCCGACCTCCATTGCCCAGGCGGCGGCGGAAGTCGCGCTCGCGGGAGATCAGGGCTGCATTCAAGAAATGCTGAAGGCCTTTAAAGAGCGCCACGATTTCGTCGTCGGCCGACTCAACGATCTGCCTGGGGTGAAATGCCTGCCGTCCGATGGGACATTCTATGCTTTCCCCAGCTTTCAGGGCGTGATCGATCAGCACCCTGATATTACAGACGATGTGGCCCTAGGTGAGTGGCTGCTCACCGAAGCGCTTGTTGCCCTGGTACCTGGCTCGGCGTTCGGCACGCCCGGTCATATGCGGCTTTCCTTCGCCACCAGCATGGACAACCTCAAAACCGCATTGGACCGGCTCGCGGAAGCCTTGCAGATGTGATGCCAAAAGGTAGTTGACGTTGGCGGCACGCAATCGGTAAGATTTGCGCCTTCCAGCAAACGGATCCCCGGTAGCTCAGTTGGTAGAGCAGGTGACTGTTAATCACCGGGTCGGCGGTTCGAGCCCGTCCCGGGGAGCCAAAAGCTGTACAATATGCGAACTTAAGAGAAAGGGCCGGCTCCGAAAGAACCGGCCCTTTCTCTTGATCATGATCTTGCGTGGGATCGCTCTTAGTCGAGCAAGCCCTGCTCAAACGCGTGACGAAGATACTCGCGAAAATCGTCGCCGACGTCGGAGTGGCTCAAGGCATACTCAACATTCGCTTTCAGGTACCCGAGCTTGCTTCCGCAATCGTATCTCTTTCCGGCAAACTGATAAGCAAACACCTTTTCGAATTTCAGCAAATTCGCGATGGCATCTGTGAGTTGGAGCTCACCACCAGCGCCTTTCGGCGTGGCCTCGATGAGTTCGAACACTCGCGGGTTGAGGACATACCGGCCCACCACCCCCAACTGGGAGGGAGCGTTTGCAGGGTCGGGTTTCTCAACCAGCCCACATATTTCCGTGATGCGATCGACCGGGCCGAAGGGCTCTACGACACCGTACTTCTTGATTTCGTCGCCAGGAACCTCCTGGACTGCCAATACACTGGCTCCAAAGTCGTTGTACATATCAACCATCTGGGACATCACTGGCTTACCCTGACCTTCGATAAGATCGTCCGCCAGAATAACGGCGAAAGGCTCATCACCCACAATCGGTCGAGCACAAAGCACTGCATGCCCCAATCCCAAGGCCTCTGCCTGTCTGACATAGACACACGAGACGCCGGCCGGCAAAATGCCGCGCACCGTGTCCAATAACGCCGCCTTCCCTCTCAACTCCAGTTCATGCTCGAGCTCGTAAGCCTTGTCGAAGTGGTCGGGAATCGAACGCTTATTCCTACCATTGACGAAGACCATCACCTCGATACCCGCAGCGGCTGCTTCTTCCACCGCATATTGAATCAGCGGTTTATCTACAACCGGCAGCATTTCCTTGGGACTGGCTTTGGTGGCAGGAAGGAAACGCGTACCTAGACCGGCAACCGGGAATACCGCCTTGCGTACTTTCGGTCGGCCGCTGTCTAACGTGGCAGTCATATAACACCCCTTAGCTTCTTCCGGAACAGTCTCCGGACTAAAAAACGACGCTTCGCTCCCCACCGAAACGAAAGGCCTCACAATCGGAGGCCCTTCGCTTTTTGTTCTTCTACTTCGGATCCTTCAACTGGACATCACTTCGAATCTTGTCCAACGTACCCGGGCCAATACCTTTGACCTTGAGCAAGTCGTCGATAGACTGGAAGGAACCATGTTTCTTGCGATATTCGACAATCGCTTCAGCCTTCTTCGGCCCAATGTGATCCAGGGCCTCCGCAATATCTTCGGCAGTGGCGCTATTAACATTAACCGCTGCACCCAATGCTTGCGCCGCGAACAACATCGCCGCAAAGAATACCAAAGCTTTAATTCCGTCTTTCATTAGTTACGCTCCTTTTTGTTCTGTACCCCGGCGCGGGTGATCGCCTCCGGGGTGGGGGTTTTAACATGTTGTTAAGCAACACTGCAAGCAAAGAGGTCAAGACAATCCGGGCACGCGGGAGTATCCCTGTAGATAGGCCTGAGTGGGTATGACGGTGTTCCACTGCTTACAACTCGGGCATTGCCAGTGCAAAGTTCGACCGGAAAAACCGCAGTTTTGGCACTTGAAATGGTCTCTCTGTTCAACGATGCCGATCAAGCCCTCATGAACCAGCCGAACCAACTCCTCGTCGTCGTCCACACCACGCTTTCGCCATGAATCCACAAAGCCGGCAAGCCCTTCGACGTCGGGTTTATTAGCGACAAAACGGGCAAAATCACTCTTGAGTTCCGAAGGGTCAGCAAAACGGGCATCGAATGAACTCACAGCGCCAGCCGGTTTGATTGGCCGAATCTTGTCGGCCAACTCTTGAATGAAACGTGTTTCACCACGAAAATCCCCCAACCGTCCATAGCATTGCCGAACCGTTTCGACGATCTCGCCTGAGAAACGCACATCCTGATCGAGAACCGCTTTATAGTGCCGGATGGCTTGGCGAAAATCCCCTCTATCTGCTGCAACCCGACCCCGGAGCATACTCACCCGAACGCAATGCCGGTCCGCCGATAGCGCCTGGCGGAGCAACCTTTCTGCTCGCTGCACCTCACCGGCAGAAATCGCGGACTCAGCCAATTCGCAGCAATACTGCGCGATAAGTTGCTGTGTTTGCTCTCTATCCGCATCTTTCAGGCTCCGGGCGATTTCCACGGCCTGAGTCCAGTCTCGCTCTTGTTCGTAGATTTGAAGCAGAAGACGCAATGCGTCATCTGACTTTGGACGCCCCTCCGTCAACTCTAGAAGCAACGCCTCGGCCCGATCAAGTAACCCGGCCTTGAGATAATCTTGTGCGAGCTCGAAAAGTGCACGGTCTCGATACTGGCCACGCAAGGTTGGACGGGCGATCAGATTCTGGTGAATACGAATAGCCCGCTCGACTTCTCCTCGTCGCCTGAACAATGTACCAAGGGCCATATGCGTATCGACCGTATCATTGTCGACTTCCGCAAGCCGAATGAACACCTCGATTGCTTTGTCTTGTTGTTCATTAATGAGGTAATTCATTCCCTCCAAATAATCGCTTGCTAACCGATGCGAGGGTTCGGTCTCGCTCCGGCCGTGGCGTCTGGCTATCATCCAGCCCGACAAGGCAGCAACTGGCAGGAGAAGAAATAACGTAACGACTGGAAGGTCAACGGGCATCTTTGATGGGGAGATCTCGCAAATTTGCGATCTCTTTCTCCGCCAAACCCCGATGTTTCTCGGCGGTCCGAATTCGGGAGCGGGCTCGCAGCCACGGTCTTAGCATACTGACACAACCCAGAAACCATCCCGCCGCCAGCGCGCCCAGCAACAAATACGACAACGATATTTGCTGGCGATCCAAGAAGTAGTCAAACATCACCGGCTGCCCGTTTAGCCAAGCAAAGCTCGCTCCCACGAGAGCCACGATCAATACGATAGCAAGTTTGAGGATACGCACGGCCAAATACTCCTTTTAAATATCATCACCTTAAAAGAACAACTCGACCTTGCTCCTAAGTTGTTCGCGATGGCAATCCATATTGGGTTCGCGCGACAAAACGTGGATGCGTCAAATTATCGGATTGACTTATTCTGATTCTGATTAACTCGCTCTCTAAGCTCCTTGCCTGGCTTGAAGTGAGGAACATATTTTTCAGGCAGCGCGACAGGTTCTCCGGTTTTGGGGTTACGCCCCATCCGTGGAGGACGATGGTGCAACGAGAAGCTCCCAAATCCCCGAATCTCGATTCTTTCACCTTCGGCCAAGGCCACGCTCATGATATCGAGAATACTCTTAACCGCCAGCTCAATGTCTTTATGTTCGAGATGCGATTGCTGACGTGCGATCTCGTCTATTAGCTCAGATTTGGTCATTATGGAATGGATCCTTTGCAACGAAGTGCGCCCCAATACCGACAAGGGCGGATCAATCTCGAAAAATGCTTATATTTGGGATTCTTAGGGCCGGCATGAGGCAGCCGGCCCTGATTTGGATACGCGCCTACTCGTCTTCTTTCTGGACTGACATCTGCTCTTTGAGCAGATCACCTAAGGTAGCGGCGCCGGTTTGAGTACTGCGATTGTAGTCTTCAACCGCCTCTTTCTCTTCCTGGATTTCTTTCGCCTTGATTGAAAGGCCGATACCGCGGTTCTTACGATCCACACCGACAATGCGAGCTTCTATTTCTTCGCCGACATTGAGGACCGATCGAGCATCTTCGATGCGGTCACGGGAGATCTCCGAGACCGAAAGGTAGCCCTGCAGGCCTTCGGCCAACTCCAAGGTCGCGCCCTTGGGGTCGACCTCCGTAACGCGCCCCGTCACAACCGTACCCCGCGGGTGTGATGCCAAGTAACCAGCGAACGGATCTTGTTCGAGTTGTTTAATGCCGAGTGAAATGCGCTCACGTTCAGCATCTACCTGTAACACCACCGCCTCGACTTCATCCCCTTTCTTGAACTGATGTACCGACTCTTCACCGGCTTCGTTCCAGGCGATGTCCGACAAATGAACCAGACCATCAATCCCACCGTCGAGACCGATAAAGATCCCGAAATCGGTGATGGATTTGATAGTGCCGCTGATTCGATCACCTTTGTTGTGTTTTTCCGCGAAATCACGCCAAGGGTTGGGTTGAACTTGCTTCATGCCCAGCGATACCCGGCGACGGGCTTCGTCGATATCCAGCACCATCACTTCGACTTCATCGCCGACTGCCACAAGTTTATTGGGATTGACGTTCTTGTTGGTCCAGTCCATCTCGGAAACGTGGACCAAGCCTTCGACACCCTCTTCGATCTCGACGAAACAGCCATAGTCGGTGATGTTCGTAACTTTGCCGAACAACCGGGTTCCCGTGGGATAACGACGCGCAATGTCTTCCCAAGGATCGGCACCGAGCTGCTTCAGCCCCAGAGAAACCCGCTTCCGTTCGCGATCGAATTTGAGCACCTTGACATCGATCTCATCGCCGACATTGACGACTTCCGAAGGATGCTTCACTCGCTTCCAAGCCATATCGGTGATGTGCAACAGCCCATCGATACCGCCCAAGTCGATAAACGCACCGTAGTCGGTCAGGTTCTTCACGATACCCTTGACGACGCTGCCCTCTTGTAACGTATCGAGCAATGCTTCACGTTCGGCACTGTACTCTTCTTCGACAACCGCGCGCCGAGAGACGACCACGTTGTTGCGCCGACGATCAAGCTTGATAACTTTAAATTCAAGCTCTTTACCTTCGAGATAGGTGGTATCCCGTACCGGCCGAACGTCAACCAAAGAACCCGGCAGAAACGCTCGAACCTCGTCAATTTCGACGGTGTAGCCGCCTTTCACCTTGCCGGTCATAAAGCCCTTGACCAGTTCATCCTTCTCAAACGCGGCCTCCAACTGAGCCCAGGAACGGGCGCGCTTGGCTTTTTCGCGCGATAGAATGGTCTCACCGAATCCATCCGCAACCGTATCTAATGCAACTTCGACTTCATCTCCTTCCGAGATTTCCAACTTCCCTTCTTCGTTGAAGAATTGGGAAGCGGGAATAACACCTTCGGACTTAAAGCCGGCATTAACAATGACGTTGCCTCCGCGGATCGCCACGATGGTGCCGGTCACGATGGACCCGGGCTGCATGGCTTGACCGCGTAAGCTCTCTTCAAACAGTTCGGCGAAACTTTCAGACATGAAACGTATCTATCCTAAATAAATCGTTGTGAAACCGACCATCAATCAGGAAGGAATCACGGGTTATCCTTCGCAGAGCGAAGGCTGGTTTGCCACATTTGCGACAACGATGAAGCTGCCGCAACCGAAACCACCTCGAGTTTAGGTGGTATAAATACTGACGCGTTCGTCTGTAGACAAACGCAACGTCACAGGACGTGCCATTCAACGACTCAATTCGTTCGCTAAAACACGACCGACACAAAACTAGCCGCTACCGGGAACGAGGCCTCGTTTTACTGCCAAATCAACCACATAAGAAAACACGTCGTCGATTCCTAATGCGGTAGAATCCACCGTCACCGCATCATCGGCCGGACGCAAAGGGGATACGGAACGATTCGTGTCCCGCAGATCCCGTGCCCGCACCTCGGCTGCGAGTTGCGAGAGATTAGCATTTAACCCCATTTCCTTCAACTGCTTATAGCGCCTCTCCGCCCGCATTTCAGCACTGGCGACGAGAAAAACTTTAAGTGGCGCGTCGGGAAAAACAACCGTCCCCATATCTCGCCCATCGGCCACTAATCCCGGCCGTCTCAAAAATCCGCGCTGCGTACCCATCAATGCCTGTCTGACCTGCGGATGAACGGCAACTCGTGAGGCGGCTTCTCCGGTTTTTTCATCCCGGACTCTGGTGGTTACGTCGCGCTCTCCCAGGAGTATCCGTTCTTCATAGTCGTCCGTGACTTCAAATCGAACGATCAAATCCGCCGCTGCCGCAGCCAATTTTGCTTCATCGTTCAGTGCGATACCGGAATCCAACGCGTCGATGGCCACCAAACGATACAGGGCGCCGCTATCCAGGAGATTCCAATTCAAATGTTTTGCCAGCCGCCGGCTTAGGGTACCTTTACCGGAGCCGCTAGGACCGTCAACGCAAATAATGGGGATAGCGGTACCCGAACGCTCAGCTGCAATAACCGTTTCGTCGCGCTCAGTCATCCGCGACCTCAATGGACAAGCCCGTCCTCTGAGCGATCTCGACAAATCCGGGGAACGAAGTCTCGACATTTCGACATTGCTTGATGCGGATGGGCGATCGGGCCCGAAGACCGGCCATCGCCATGGCCATTGCCACCCGGTGATCACCGTGGCTGTCGATCTCCCCGCCCATCATCCGGCCACCGCGAATACAGATACCATCCGGCGTTGTTTGGGCGGCGATACCCACAACATTGAGCGCATCGGCCATCACCGAAAGCCGATCACTTTCTTTGACGCGCAACTCCTCCGCACCGGTCAATCGTGTCTCGCCTTCGGCGCATGCCGCGGCGACGAAAATGACGGGGAACTCGTCAATCGCCAAAGGCACTAATTCAACCGGTATCTCTATACCCTTCAAGTTGGCGGAACGGACGCGAATATCCGCCACCGGCTCGGCTCCCATATCCGGCAACCGCTGGACTTCGATATCCCCGCCCATCAGCCGAAGTATATCGATGATTCCAGTTCGGGTCGGATTGATCCCGACCTTTCGAAGCACAATGTCGGAATCCGGTGCGATACTCGCCCCCACCATCCAAAATGCGGCCGAAGAGATATCTGCCGGCACTTCGATTGGGCGGCCCGTCAATTGCCCACCAGACCGAATTTCCACTCGCCCGGACTCGACGATCAGCGGATAACCAAGACTTTGCAGCATTCGCTCGGTGTGGTCGCGTGTGGGCGCCGGCTCATATACGATCGTGCGGCCGGTCGCGTACAAGCCAGCCAAAATAATTGCGGATTTAACTTGCGCACTGGCGACCGGCAATCGGTATTCGATGCCGCGCAGCGTTTGTCCGCCCCGTATTTTCAGCGGCGCGGTGCCCGCCTCCGACGATTCGATCTGCGCCCCCATCAATTGCAGGGGCTCGATCACGCGCCGCATGGGCCGGCGATTCAACGACTCATCACCCGCCAGCTCGCTGTCGAAACGCTGGGCACTCAATAGACCGGAGAGCAGACGCATGGATGTACCCGAATTCCCGAGATCCAAAGCACCACTTGCCTCCCTCAAGCCAGCCAGCCCGACACCGTGGATCGTCACGCTTCGGTCTTTCGGACCTTCGATCGACACCCCCATGGCCCGAAATGCATCACGTGTGGCCAAGCAATCCAACCCATCGAGAAAACCTGTCACTTGCGAACGACCGTCCGCTAACGCACCCAGCATGATGGAGCGGTGCGAAATCGATTTATCGCCGGGCACCTGGACAGGACCCTGCAGGCAACCGCCGGGTTGGACGACGTAAGTGTTATCGACAAAGGTTTTAGACACTCGATTTCCTAGGCAATGAACGCATCGCGCGCAATTTTGGCACGGGAGAATACCGCCTCAATAGCGTCGCCATCTCCCGCCGCAATGGCATCACGCAATTGATTCAAGTCCGCGAAAAAAAGGTCGATCATGCGCACCAAGGGCTCCCGATTGGTGAGGCAGATATCACGCCACATCACCGGGTCACTCGAAGCGATGCGCGTAAAATCGCGGAACCCGCCCGCGGCAAACTGGAATACCTCAGATCGTTCGTCCATTCGCGCCAAGGTATCCACTAAACTGTACGCCACCACATGGGGCAGGTGACTGGTTGCCGCAAGCACCTCGTCGTGATGCGCAGCGTCCATCACGACCACATTGGCGCCGGCTTGCCGCCACATCTCGCGGACCCGCTCCACTGCCGTCTCGGCCGTATCGGCCATGGGAGTCAAAATTACGCGGCGGCCTTCAAACAACTCAGGGAATGCCGCAGCCACGCCGCTGTTCTCGGTTCCTGCGATGGGGTGCCCTGGAACGAAGGATGCCGGATGCTTCCCCATAACGGCTTGGACATCTCGAACGACCGCTTGCTTGGCGCTGCCCACATCCGTTATGACCGCATCGTCGGCCAATGCCGGACAAATCCGCTCCAATACCGCGCGCATCGCACCCATGGGTACAGCCAGCACCACCAGATCCGCGCCGGTAACCGCCTGCTCAAGATCCAGACAGTAACGATCAATCGCGCCTTTCTCGACCGCCTGCCGAAGATGCGCTTCACTGCGGCCGGCGCCGACGACTTCCCGGCACCAATTGGCCCGCTTCAAGGCCAGCGCCAACGAACCGCCGATAAGGCCCACACCAACAATGCACAGTCGCTGAATCATGATGCAATGATACCTTCCAGCGTCCGCAGGAAACGTTCATTCTCTTCGCGCAACCCCACACTCACCCGCAGAAAATCCGGCAATCCGTAACCGCTGATGGGACGGACAATCACGCCGCTCTTGAGTAGCGCCTCGAAACAGCCATTGGCATTGGGTACCCGAAAGCTGACGAAATTGGCAACCGACGGAATGAAATAAAGCCCCAACCGCGCCAATTCGTCATGCAGTTGCTGCAACCCCTCCCGGTTACATGCCCGGCTTCGCTCGAGATGATCCGCGTCGGCCAGTGCCGCCACGGCAGCCGTCTGTGCGAACAGATTGACGTTGAACGGCTGGCGAACGCGGTTGAGCAAATCCGCCATTTTTGGATGGGACACCGCATACCCGACCCGCAGACCGGCCAAGCCGAACGCTTTCGAAAAGGTTCGAGTGACAATCAGGTTGGGATAATGTTGTAAATACGACAAACCCGTTGGGTAGGCTGGATGTTCGACATACTCCGCATAGGCCTCGTCCAGGACCACAACCACCTCAGGCGGCACGCCGGCCAAGAAACGCTTTAAAGCCGCATCGTCGAACCAAGTGCCGGTCGGATTATTGGGATTGGCGATAAATACGACGGCCGTGTCCGCGTCGATGAGCGATGACATGGCCACCAAATCATGTCCGTAGGGATGGGGGCTATCCTCCGGGTTTGCCCGCGCCGCTCTGAGCTCCGCCCCCACCGCTTGTGTCGCCAAGGCATAGATCGCGAAAGCGTGGTCAGATACCACGGCGTTCAGTCCCGGCCGCAAAAAGATTCGTGCCACGAACTCCAAAATGTCGTTGGAACCATTTCCCAACGTCAAACAATCGGTCGCAATCCGGTAGCGCTCCGCCAACGCCTGCTTGAGCGCGAAACCATTGCCGTCCGGGTATCGCCCTAAATCCGACATTAATGGCGTGATCGCCGCCTGAACGGACTTGGATGGGCCAAGCGGGTTTTCATTGGACGCCAGCTTGATGATGTCGCTGAGGCCAAGCTCCCGTTGCAACTCCTCAATCGGTTTGCCGGGTTGATAAGGTGCGAGTGCACGAATCCCGGGGAGGGCCCCCTCGATAAAAGGAAAATCAGAACCTTGCGTCATAACGACCCTACAGATGAACCCATGGACTCGACACCGGAACCGTGCGGTAAGGCAAGATCGTTACTCGGGCGAAGCCTTGATCCCACGGCGCATTCAGCCAATCGCTGTCGGGTAGGAACCCAGAATTTTGTACACAGTCGCTTTTTTCTTAACCTCGGCCAGTGCGGCGGCGACCGGCGCATCCTCCGTATGACCTTCGATATCGAGAAAAAAATTGTAATCCCAACGGCTCCGACGAGACGGCCGCGATTCGATACGCGTGAGACTCACGCCATGGCGCGCGAAGGGCTCGAGCACAGCATAGAGCGCACCCGGCTGATTGGCCGCCGAGACCATTAGCGAAGTTTTATCATCCCCGGTGGCATTGACCTCCTGCCGCCCGATGACGAGAAAACGCGTGGTATTGTCCGGCTCGTCCTCAATGTTCTCAGCCAGTACTTTCAAACCATAAACATCCGCCGCATCACGGCTGGCAACGGCGGCACCGCCACCGTCCGAAAGCTCCGCCACGCGGCGAGCCGCCTCGGCATTGCTACTCACGGATTCTCGTTGCGCATTCGGCAAATGGGTATCCAACCATCGCCGGCATTGGCCAAGCGATTGCGAGTGACTGTAAACGGTGTCTATGGATGCCAATTCATTGGCGCACGAGAGCAGGCAATGGTGAACAGGCAGCACAATCTCGCCGCAAATCTTCAAGTTCGATCGGGCGAACATATCCAACGTGTGGGTCACCACACCTTCCGTGGAGTTCTCGATTGGCACGACTCCATAGTCTGCGCTGCCGGACGCAACCTCCCGGAAAACATCGTCGATCGCCGGCAATGGCAGCGCGTTCACGCCATGGCCGAAGTGCTTGAAGGTCGCCGCCTGAGTGTAGGTTCCTGCTGGACCGAAATAGGCCACACGCAGCGGGTGCTGCAACGCCAAACAGGACGACATGATCTCACGGAACAAGCGAACCACCGTATCATCCGACAAGGGCCCGTCGTTTCGCTCGACCACCCCGCGCAAGATCTCGGCCTCTCGCCCCGGGCGATAAAATCCGTCTTTCTCGCCCGTTTTCGTTTTGACTTCCGCCACACGCTGGGCCAGCGTAGCGCGTTCACTGATTAACGCCTGAAGCTTTTGATCCAAACGGTCAATCTGACGCCGGATTTCGGATAGATCATCTTCGCTCATGAACTAATTGCAACACCCTGCCGACCAACATTCTGTCGATTGCATATCGCGTTAAACGGTCCGGACGGCCAAGACGCCTTCTATCGAGCGAATGTGGTCCAGCGCCTGTTCCGTAATCGGTTTGTCGACATCGACGACCGTATATGCCAAATCGCCTTTGGATTTGTTCAGCATATCGAGAATGTTTAAATCAGATTTCGCAAGCTCGGAAGAAATCTGACCTAACATATTGACGACATTGGCATTAGCAATGCACAAACGGTAACCTTCCGTATGCGGCAGTATCGTCTCCGGAAAGTTCACCGAGTTCACGATGTTGCCGTTTTCCAGATAATCCCGAATCTGACTGACCGCCATGACCGCGCAATTCTCTTCCGCTTCCCGAGTCGAAGCACCTAAATGCGGCAGCGCAATGACGTTCGGACGTTTCTTCAACTGGTTGTTCGGAAAATCCGACACGTACCCGCCAAGCTTTCCGCTATCCAGACCCTCTCGGATCACATCGGCGTCGACCACCCCGTCGCGCGCGAAGTTCAAAACCACCGAGCCGTCGCGGACCCGCGCCAAGCGCTCCCGACTCAGCATGTTGCGGGTGTGTTCGTTCAGCGGAACGTGAAAAGTGACGAATTCCGACTTGGCCAATACTTCTTCGACGCTACTGGCCTGCTCCACGCCGGATGACAATTGCCAAGCACTCTG
Organism: Pseudomonadota bacterium; assembly: GCA_034189865.1. Classification (NCBI taxonomy): domain Bacteria; kingdom Pseudomonadati; phylum Pseudomonadota; species Pseudomonadota bacterium. The sequence goes on from JAXHTV010000003.1 coordinate 146,282, forward strand.
TACGGTAATTTTCGGGTCAAAGCCGATCACACGCATTCCCAAGGCATGCGCGGCGTTGGCGACGCGAACGCCGATCGCGCCTAACCCGATGACACCCAACGTGCGGCCCGGTAGTTCGGTCCCCACAAAGCGCTTCTTGCCGGCCTCGACTTCACGATGCAGGTATTCGTCATCACCTTCGAGGCCGCCGACGAAATTCAGTGCAGCCGGAATATTTCTTGCCGACAGCAACAGACCCGCAATAACCAATTCTTTCACGGCATTGGCATTGGCCCCCGGCGTGTTGAACACCGGTACGCCACGGTCCGAAAGCACATTGATAGGAATGTTGTTGACCCCTGCGCCCGCCCGGCCGACAGCCTTCAAGCCAGGACCGAAAGTCATCTCGTGCATCACCTGAGAGCGCACCAGAATCGCGTCCGGGTCGCTGACATCGTTACTACATTGGTACCGGTCCTCGGGAAACAATGCCAACCCGCGGGGTGAAATATTGTTCAGGGTGAGTATTTTGAACATTCGGAACCCAATTAGAAATATTAATAAATAAAGCCCTCAACTCATTGTAAAATGAGGAGATTAACAATAATAACAGCTAGCCGTGACGACGCTCGAAGTCTCTCATGAAATCGATTAACGCGTCGACCGCGCCCATCGGGACCGCATTGTAAATACTGGCGCGCATACCACCGACCGAGCGATGGCCCTTTAAAGCAATCAGACCCGCCGCTTTCGCCTGAGAGAGAAACTCCGCATCCAAGGCACTGTCGCCGAGGATAAACGGCACATTCATCCAAGAACGATGGGCCGGTTTGACAGGATTTGAATAGAAAGCTGAGCCATCAATCGTCGAGTAAAGCCGCGCCGCTTTGTCGCGATTTTTCTCACCCATCGCGGTCAGGCCACCTTCAGCTTTAAGCCATTGAAAAACCAAGCCGGCGACATACCACGCGAAAGCCGGCGGCGTGTTATACATCGAATCGGCTTCGGCATGCTTGGCGTAATCGAACATACTGGGGGTCACCGGCGATGCATTGCCGATCAAATCTTCCCGGACGATCACCACCGTAATGCCCGCAGGCCCGATGTTCTTTTGTGCTCCGGCATAGATCACACCGAACCGGCTGACATCGATAGGCCGGGACAGCAGCGTTGACGAAAAATCCCCGACCAAGGGGACGTCGCCGGTTTCGGGTATCTCGTGAAATTCCACACCCCCGATTGTTTCGTTGGGCGTGTAGTGCACGTAAGCGGCGTCGGCCTTCAATTGCCACGTCGATTGATCCGGGATCTCCGTGAATCCGCTTTGCTGAGAACTCGCGGCCACATTGACATCACAATACCGCTGCGCTTCAGCGATGGCTTTTTTTGACCAGCTACCTGTGTTGATGTAGTCGGCAGAGGATTTTCCGCCCAACAAGTTCAAAGGCACCATCGCGAACTGGCTGGTCGCACCGCCCTGCAAAAACAGAACCTTGTAGTTACCCGGGATATGCAGCAGATCACGCAGATCACTCTCGGCTCGTTCGGCAATGCTGATAAATTCTTTACCGCGATGGCTCATTTCCATCACGGAGGTGCCGCTTCCACCCCAGTCCAGCAACTCTTCTCGAATCTGCTCTAAAACCGACACCGGCAAGGCGGCCGGACCCGCACTGAAATTGTAAACGCGTGTCATAAAAACCCCTTAGGCAAACGCGTATCAAAAGTATTCAAGAGTTGCCGGTACACGTGAGCGACCGTCGATATCAGGGCGCTTCCGGCTCCGGACTCGTATCGTCAGCTTCGTCCTCGATGCCGGCCACGTCCTCATCGAGCTGGACGATCCGGTCGATACCACAAAGGCGTTCTCTCTCGTCGAGACGTATGACGCGGACGCCTTGGGTATTTCGACCAAGCAGGGAGATCTCGTCCACAGAAGTTCGCACCAAGGTACCGGTATCACTGATCAACATAATCTGATCATCCGACGCCACCTGGATGGCTCCGACCAGTTCACCGTTTCGTTCATTGGTTTGAATGGCGATCACGCCTTGGCCACCCCGGCCATAGAGCGGGAATTCGTCTACCGCGCTTCGTTTGCCGAAACCTTTCTCGGTAACCGTCAGCAAATCGCCTTCTCCGACGATCACCAAACCGATGACCCGCTGATCATTGCGCAAACGAATACCGCGAACACCCGCGGCGGTTCGGCCCATCGCCCGAACGTCCGACTCCTTGAATCGGGTGGCCTTGCCGGAATTCGAAAACAACATCACATCGGCATCGCCGTCGGTAATTGCCACATCGACGAGACGATCGCCGTCTTTTAGAGCAATGGCGATAATGCCGGTGCTGCGGGGGCGCGAAAAGTCGGACAAAGGAGTCTTCTTAACCGTTCCTTGTGTCGTTGCCATGAAAACGTAGGCGTTATCCAGATAATCGCGGATAGGCTGAACGGCGTTGATTCGCTCATCCGGCTCCAATGGCAACAGATTGACGAACGGCTTACCCCGGGCGACGCGACTGCTCTGCGGCAACTCATAGACTTTCAGCCAATACACCTTGCCGAGGCTGGAGAAACAAAGCAGCGTGTCATGCGTGTTGGCGATAAACAGCTTGTCGACAAAGTCTGACTCTTTATGGGTGGTCGCGGTTTTACCGCGCCCACCACGTCGCTGCGCCTTATACTCGGCCAAGGGTTGCGCTTTCACATACCCCTGGTGCGAGAGCGTGACGACGACGTCTTCTTCAGCGATTAGGTCCTCCAAGCTGAGTCCCAAGTGGTGCTCAATGATCTCGGTGCGCCGCTCGTCGCCATAACCATCGCGGACCTCGACCAACTCTTGGCGAATCACTTCCATTAAACGTTTGGGGTTGGCGATAATTTGACCCAATTCATCAATTTTATCGAGCAACTCATTGTATTCATTCAAGAGTTTCTCTTGCTCCAGGGCTGTCAAGCGATGCAATCGCAGATCCAGAATCGCTTGTGCCTGTTGCGGCGAAAGATGATAGCCGTCGGGATGCGCACCATACTCGGGACCCAGGTCCTCGGGACGTGTTCCTGACGCTTCGGCCCGCTCGAGCATGGTTTCGACCATGCCCGGCTTCCAGGCCCGCGCCACTAAGGCTTCCCTGGCCTGTGCAGGACCGCTGGAACGTTTGATCAGATCGATAATGTCGTCGATATTGGCCAAGGCGACGGCCAAACCTTCGACGAGATGGGCACGCTCGCGGGCTTTACGCAGGTCGTAAAGGGTACGCCGGGTCACGACCTCGCGGCGGTGGCGAACGAATGCTTCGAGCAACTGCTTCAGATTCAGCAGTTGGGGCTGCCCGTCGAGCAGGCCGACCATGTTGATGCCGAACACAGTCTGGAGAGCCGTATGCTGATACAGATTGTTCAACACCACTTCGCCCGACTCGCCGCGTCGCAGTTCGATCACCACGCGCAGTCCGTCTTTATCGGACTCGTCTCGCAGCTCGGTGATACCCTCAACCCGCTTTTCTTTAACTAACTCGGCGATGCGTTCGAGCAACCGGGCCTTGTTGACCTGATACGGCAGTTCCGTGACGACAATACTCTGCTTACCCCGATCATCCTCTTCGATGTTCGCGCGCGCCCGCAGGTATATACGCCCACGACCGGTGCGGTAAGCCTCACCGATGCCCGTGGCGCCGTTAATCATGGCGGCCGTCGGAAAATCGGGCCCCGGCAAATGCTGCATCAAATCGTCAATGGACGATTCCGGATCGTCAATCAAAGCCAGACAAGCATTCACAACCTCAGTTAAATTATGAGGCGGAATGTTGGTGGCCATACCCACCGCAATCCCCGATGAACCGTTGACCAACAGATTGGGCACGCGGGTCGGGAGAACGACCGGCTCCCGCTCTGATTCGTCATAGTTGGGGGTAAAATCTACCGTCTCTTTGTCGAGATCGGCCAACAACTCGTGGGCCAACTTCGACATGCGCACTTCGGTGTAACGCATGGCGGCAGGAGAATCGCCGTCGACAGACCCGAAGTTACCCTGCCCGTCGATCAGCATGTAGCGCATAGAGAATGGCTGCGCCATGCGGACAATGGTGTCGTACACTGCGGCATCGCCATGGGGATGGTATTTACCGATCACGTCGCCGACGACACGCGCTGATTTTTTGTAAGGCTTGTTCCAGTCGTTGCCCAACTCCCGCATGGCGTAGAGAACCCGCCGGTGGACGGGTTTCAAGCCATCACGCACATCGGGCAAAGCCCGCCCTACGATGACGCTCATAGCGTAGTCCAGGTAGGACTGCCGCATTTCGTCTTCTAAGTTTACGTCGAGTATTTCTTTTCCAGCGTCAGACATCGGGGTTAACCCAGTTCCTTACCCAGTCACACAGACCATCCCTGGCACTCACCGGCGTATTCGGCCGAGCAACCACACCGACACCCGGTGTTCGCCCGATCCTCGCGGCGTCAATGATATCTAGCCGCGATAACCGAGCGAGCGGAAGGCAATTTAATCGGCGAATACTAACACAACAGCCATCCAAAACCGCAGCATTTGGATGTACCGGGATTTGTATTTAGTGGCTGTCCGTATACAGTCGACGAATCCCGCCGGCGGTGGGCCGATGCACCACACCTTGCTCGGTCACCAGGGCGGTGATGAGTTCGGCAGGGGTCACGTCAAAGGCGGGGTTGACCACCGTCACGAGCTCGGCTTGAGACTCGCTAAGCCGCGGCAAGATCTCTTCCGGACCGCGGAACTCGATGGGTATGTCATTGCCGGATTCCAATCCCATGTCAATGGTCGACAAGGGCGCAACCACCATGAATGGAATCTTGTGACGGGCCGCTGCCACGGCCAGTGAATAGGTGCCGATTTTATTGGCCACATCGCCATTGGCGGTAATGCGATCGGCCCCAACGGCGACCCATTGGATCTCGCCACGCGCCATCAAATAGGCAGCCGCACTGTCGACGATTAGGTTGACCGGGATACCGTCCCGGCTCAGTTCCCAGGCGGTCAAACGGGCGCCCTGCAACCAAGGCCGCGATTCGGTCGCGAAAACCTGACCAATCCGACGTTCGGCATAAGCCGCACGGATGACGCCCAACGCCGTGCCAAATCCCGCGGTTGCTAGCGAACCGGTATTGCAATGGGTCAGCACGTTGGAGCCCGGGGATATTAGCTGTGCCCCATGCGCCCCCATGCGTTTATTAGCGGTCAGATCTTCCGCCAGAATCCGCTCGGCCTCCGCCAACAATCCGACCACATCGCCCGGGGCTCCGGATTTGGCGCGGTGAAACATCCGTGAGAGTGCCCATCGCAGATTAACGGCGGTCGGACGCGACGCCGCCAACGTTTCCGCGGCCTCCCCCAGGCCACTTAACCATTGGTCATCCGATCCCGCCTGCAAACGCTGAGCGGCTAACACCATCGCGTAGGCGGCGGCGATGCCGATGGCTGGCGCACCCCGAACAACCATATCGCGAATCGCTTCCGCGGCTTGTTGTTCGGTCGTCACACGCAAGAAATGAACTTCGTCCGGTAAACGACGCTGATCCAGCAGAACCAAACAATCGTCATACCATTCGACGGCGCGAACAGAATCGAAAGAAGACATGGTTTTCTCAGGCAATGGGCTTGTGAAAGGTCAAAAACGTGCGAATTCTAGCATAGCCCTTAACACCCGCCACGCGGATCGGGCGTCGCCTTATCCTTTGCGCCAGCGAATACACGTCATCAAAAATGATAGAATTGTCAGCCACCAAACTACAGTTTAACCCTGATCAGTGGCACATCCGCGGCCTGCTGGCGATACGACACGAATAAGATATTCATTTCGGGGAACGAGCGTGAAAACAGTCGAGGCGATCGTTGAGGCCCGTTGGGTCATTCCCGTTGAACCCGAAGGCGTGGTGCTCGATCATCACGCCGTGGTGACGGACAAAGGGCGGATTGTGGCCGTCGTTCCACAAGAGCAGGCGCGACAAACGTATCAAGCGGGGGCGATCACTTCCTTGCCGCATCATGCGCTGATCCCCGGACTCATCAACGCCCATACTCACACGCCCATGACCCTGCTGCGCGGGCTGGCTGACGATTTACCCCTTATGCGTTGGTTGAACGAGCATATATGGCCGGCCGAGCAGCGCTGGGTGAGCCCCAAGTTTGTCAGTGACGGGACCACCGCTGCGATCGCGGAGATGATCAAGGGCGGCATCACCTGCTTCAATGACATGTACTTCTTCCCGGATGTCATCGCGCAGCAGGCAGCCCAGTTCGGCATTCGTGCCTGTGTCGGCTTGATCATGCTCGACTTCCCCACCATCTGGGGCGAAGGACCCGATGACTATCTCACCAAAGGCTTGCGCGTTCACGACGAATTTCGCAGCCATCCGTTGATCCGCACCGCCTTCGCCCCGCATGCGCCCTATACGGTGTCGGACGACCCGCTCAAGCGGCTCCGAACGCTCTCTGACGAGTTGGACATCCCGGTCCACATGCACATCCACGAGACGGCGGCTGAAGTGGAGGAAAGCGAGCAAAAACTGGGTAAACGGCCGCTGGCCCGCCTCAACGGGTTGGGTCTGGTTAATCCCAGCTTATTGGCGGTGCACATGACCCAACTCAACGACGAGGAAATCACGCTCGTGGCGGATCAAGGGGTGCACGTCCTGCATTGCCCGGAATCAAACCTCAAACTGGCCAGCGGGTTTTGCCCCGCCGCCCGGTTGGATGCGGCGGGCGTCAACCTGGCCTTGGGCACCGACGGCAGCGCCAGCAACAACGACCTCGACATGTTCGGTGAGATGCGCACGGCCGCGCTTCTGGCCAAAGGTGTCGCCGGCGATGCCAGCGCTTTACCTGCGGCCCGTGTACTCCAAATGGCCACGTTAAACGGCGCCCGTGCCTTGGGAATCGCCGACCAGACCGGCAGCCTGGTGGCCGGAAAATGGGCCGACATGGCCGCAGTTGACCTCCATGGGGTTGATCGACTGCCGATCTACCATCCGGTGTCCCAGCTGGTCTATACCGCCCACCGCGACCACGTCACCGATGTCTGGATTGGCGGCCGCCATCTCCTGAGCCAAGGCACGCTGACCCATATGGATGAAAGCCAGATCCAATCCCAGATGGTGGATTGGGGATTACGTATCGCAGCCAGTGACTCGGAGTTACCGCACCCATGACCGATCAAACCGAATCCCAGCCGACCGAGCTGAACGTCGATCGCGACGAAATCCGCAAGTTCGAAGCGCTGGCCAGTCGTTGGTGGGATCCGACCAGCGAATTCAAGCCATTACACGATATCAACCCGTTGCGTCTGGATTACATCGACAAGCGCGTGGGATTGAAAGGTCTTCGCGTCATCGACGTCGGCTGCGGCGGCGGGATCCTGAGTGAGAGCATGGCGCTCCGCGGTGCGGAGGTGATCGGTATCGACATGGGCGAAGCGCCTTTATCGGTCGCGAAGTTGCACGCCGAGCAATCAGGTGCAAAGCTCACTTACCGGCACGCGACAGCAGAAGCGATGGCGGCTGAAATGCCGGGGGCGTTTGATGTGGTTACCTGCCTGGAGATGCTGGAGCACGTACCGGATCCTGCTGCGGTGGTGAAAGCCTGCGCCGATCTGGTCAAACCCGGCGGACACGTCTTTTTCTCCACCATCAACCGCACCCCCAAAGCGTTCGTCTTCGCCATCCTCGGTGCCGAGTATGTTCTGAATCTGCTCCCCCGAGGAACCCATGAATTCGCGAAGTTTATCCGTCCCTCGGAGTTGGAAAGCTGGGCCCGCCGGGCGAATCTCACCACCGAAGATTTGACCGGGATGCATTACAACCCCATTTTGAAGTATTACTGGCTGGCACCCGGCGTCGGCGTGAACTACCTGATGGCCTGCGTTAAAGAATCGGCCTGAGGATTTATATTTGGCACACTTTCGCGGCGTCCTGTTCGATCTGGACGGCACACTCCTGGATACGGCACCCGACATGGCCGGTGCGCTCAATCGGTTGCTGGAGGAAGAAAACCACCCCGCGCTGCCGCTTGAGAGGATCCGCCCCGAAGTCTCACGGGGGGCGGGCGGATTGATTCGCCTCGGATTCGGCCTCGAGCCGGACCATCCGCAGGCCGCCGACCTCAGGCAACGATTCCTGTCCCACTACCAACGGAATATTTGCCGGGAAACCCGGCTGTTCCATGGTATGGAAGCCGTGCTCACAATGTTTGAGCAGGCGGAAATTCCCTGGGGAATCGTGACCAATAAACCGGCCTATCTAACCGAGCCCTTGGTGGCGGCACTGGAGCTCGATACCCGCAGCGCCTGCATCATCTCGGGGGATACCACCGCACACAGCAAACCGCACCCGCTGCCTGTACTCACCGCCTGCGAACAGATCGGTTGTTCACCCTCCGAAGCCTTGTTTATCGGCGACGATGCCCGCGATGTGGCTGCCGGGCGAGCCGCAGGAGCGACCAATCTGATTGCCCTTTTCGGTTATCTGGGTGTGAGAAGCGAACCAGAAACTTGGGGTGCCGATGGTTCGGTATCCCATCCCGGGGAGATTCTTAGCTGGGTCTTCGGTACGTGAACGTCGCTGTCATCACCCCCCATCTTCCGACGCTGATTATTTCAGCCGTTGTCGCTTTGATCGTCGGCATTGTGATTGGCCGTTGGAGCCTGCAACGCCGGCTTTCCGCCATGCGCGTCGAGCAGACCCGCCTACAAACCACGCTGGACAGCGAACGCCGCCATACCGAAGAGCGCATCAGCGAGTTGCATCAAGCACGCCAATCGATGGCCGATAGTTTCAGCGCGCTTTCCCGCGAAGCGCTGAAGGCCAATAACGAAGAATTCCTCCGCGTCGCCCGCGAGCGTCTCGAGCAATTTCAAATCAAAGCCGCCAACCAACTGGGTGAGCGCGAACAATCCATCGCTAATCTGGTCAAGCCCATCAGCGCCACGTTGGAGAAAACCGAACAACAATTGCGCCAGATGGAGAAGGAGCGGAAAGAATCCTTCGGCGCAATCCGGACGATTCTGGAACAGGTCACCTTGTCGCAACAGGATCTACAAACCGAAACGCGTCGGCTGGTGCAGGCGCTCAGACGACCGGAAGTACGCGGTCAGTGGGGCGAACTGACGTTACGGCGGCTGGCCGAGATCGCCGGCATGGTGGACCATTGCGATTTCTACGAGCAACCGCACTCCACCGACGGTGACGGAGCCGGCATCCGACCGGACATGGTGATTCGGATGCCGGAAAACCGCGAGATCGTCGTAGATGTTAAAACACCACTGGACAGCTATCTGAACGCGCTGGAAGCGGACAGCGACGAGCATCGCCAACAACATTTGAAAAAACACGCGCTCAAGGTCAGGGAACGCATACGGGAATTATCCTCCAAAGCGTACTGGAGTCAGTTCGCCCGCAGCCCAGACTTTGTGGTCTTATTTATCCCTGGAGACCAGTTTCTTTCCGCTGCGATTGATGTGGATTCCCAGTTGATCGAGGATGCCCTACGGCAAAAGGTGGTCGTGGCCACGCCTACCAGTTTCATCGCCTTGCTGCGCGCCGTCGCATTCGGTTGGCGACAACTGGCGTTGGCCGAAAACGCCGAGCAAATCCGGGACCTGGGCGAAGAACTCTACAAACGACTGGCGACCTTTACCGAGCATCTCAATCGCCTTGGCAAGTCCCTGGGCAGCAGCGTCGACCACTACAACAAAGCGGTCGGATCCCTGGAACGACAGGTCATCCCCGGCGCGCGCCGCTTCCCGGAAATGGGCATCAAGGCCGCCAAAGACATCCCGCCGTTGGACCCGCTGGACCACACCACCCGTCGCATTGACGGGTCCGACCTCCCCGATGCGTCGGAATAGCGCTTCCCAGACGCCCCCATGAACCCGGACAGTTATTGCCAAGACCGCATCACACGCTCGGCACCGGAGCTGAACCTGGCGTTGCAGTTCACGCCGCCAAACTGGCGGGCCTCGCTGCGGGCTTTGTATGCGGTTTATTTCGAAATCCGCAACCCCGTCGATACCGCCTTGGAACCGGGTGTGGCCCAAGCGAAACTGCAGTGGTGGAGCGATGAAATCCGCAGCGCTGCGCAGGGCGAGCCGCATCACCCGGCAACGCAAGCCCTGCTTGCCCACCTGCCGTCGTCGCACCCTCGGCCTGAACAATGGCTGGAACTGATGGCCGGGAGTCAGATGGATTTAACCCATGAGGGATACCAAACGCTGCACGACTTGGGTCTGTATTGCTACCGCACCGGCGGAGTGCTCCACGCCATGGCGGCGGGCGTATGCGGCGGGAGCGATCCCCAAACGCAGGCGGTCGCCCGGCAACTGGGTAATGGCATCAGGCTGGCGGAGTTGATACAGCGAACGCGGGTTCTGGCACGTCTCGGGCGCATTTACCTGCCCGCCGAGATTCTCAAGCGCCACGAGGTGTCGCACGACGCGCTATCAAAAGCCGACGCCGCGCCGGAGATACGGGCGGCTTTGGAAGAGCTGACACGCGCGGCCGAGAAACATTTCGAGCAGGCCCGTGACGAGCTGCCAAGCGCCAATCGTGCTGCTTTGAGAACACCTTTGTTATTGTCCAAATTGGCCGAATACCACTTGCAACAGCTGCGGCGAAATAACTTTCGTTTCGATCCGCCCGGCGGCAGAACCGAACCGCTGCGCAGGCTCTGGCTGTTGTGGCGCACGGCGGGCCGGGAAGCACGGGCCTGTGTCCGGCAAGGACACCCGCGCTAAGGCCCTTTACACTTTGCTCACTCGCTTTATTCGGAGATCCATTTCCATGCCAGATCACCCCGCAGACGCCCGGCCCCTGAAAGACCGAATCATTCTCGTTACCGGTGCAGGTCGTGGCATCGGTGCGGCGGTCTCCCGCCAGCTGGCCCGGTCAGGGGCGACGGTGGTTCTGTCGGGACCGCGCGTATCCGAACTCGAAGTCGTCTACGATGACATTTTAGCGGCCGGCGGTCCCACACCCGCCATTGCCCCCATCAATCTGGAGTCGCTCCATTGGGATGAGGCCCAAACCCTGGTGGACACCATGGGAGACGAGTTCGGCCGTTTGGACGGGGTGCTCCATAACGCCGCCCATTTGCATGGCCTAACACCACTGGCCAATTTCCCGCTGGCGGAATGGTACAAAACCCTGCAAATCAATCTGAACGCCCCTTTCGTGCTGACAATGTGCTGCCTGCCGGTGTTGCGTCAGTCATCGGATGCGTCCATCGTCTTCACCAGCGACCAGGTCGGCCTGCAAGCCAAGGCGTACTACGGTGCCTACGGCGTCAGCAAATTCGCGCTGCAAGGTCTCATGCAAACGCTGGCGGAAGAAACCCGGGACAACACAAACATTCGCGTTAATAGCATCGATCCAGGCCCGGTCGACACCGAACTGTACCGACGTATTTTTCCCGAACCCGATTTGAATGGCCTGGCCCAGCCCAGCGATATCGCACTGCCCTACGTTTACCTACTCGGTCCCGCCAGTCGCGGCATCACCGGGCAGCATTTTCGGGCTCAGGAAGACGGTCCGTGGCAATCCCAGGCGGGCGACGAACTTAAGGCCCCGTAAAGCGGGCGAGGACACCTTAAGTTCGATCACGACCGTCTTCTGGCGGCGTGTGAACAGGCGAGTCCGGGTCCGGTTCCGCCAGTTGTCGGAGTAATTGTGCGTGGTATTCGGGGGAGTTGAGATAGCCCGCTCGATGGCCACGCTCGGCTTCCAGGCGTATCAAAAGCAGATTGAGTTTTCTTCTGGCTTGGTTTCTGGCGTTTTCGTCTGTCTCGTCCAGACGGCTGATGAAGCTTTCCAAATCCTGAACTTGGCGCCGCGTTTCAAGCTCAGGCGGGAGACAGTTCGCATTTTTGAGTACCCGATAAGCCATCCGCAGCTCGTCCGGCACCAGCGCATTGCACTCCAGTTCCAGCGGCCGGCCCTGCCCCGCCAAATCTTCAAACGCGCCCTGCCGAAGGGCATCCGCAATGCGTTGTTCCACCAACTCATCGAACCAGTGCAATGTCCGCGCTCCCAGTATGGGTACCGGTCAACTAAAAAGCGCCAATTGACCACCCGCGGGAGTTGGCGGGCGAAACTGTCCGCAATCTAGCGCCGCGGTGTGTTCACTCAGGCCTAAACGTCGACAGGCCATGCGAAAACGCTGCGCCACGACGTCGGCGTAAGCACCATCGCCCCGCCCCCGACGACCGAACTGGCTGCGATAAAGCGCGCCACCATGCATCTGCCGCAGGGTGTTCAATACATGGGCCGCTTTCAGTGGGTAGTGGGTTTCCAGCCAGCTGGCAAACAGGCCTTGTAGTTCGTGGGGTAGCCTCAACATGACAAAGCCGGCCGCTTGGGCGCCGTGTGCTCGTGCCGCCTCCAACAAGCGCTCCAGTTCCGGGTCCGTCAGCACGGGTATCACCGGCGCCACCGAGACACTGACTGGGATTCCATGCTTTGCCAGCGTCTCAATCACGCGCAGGCGCCGTTTCCCACCGGCTGCCCGGGGTTCCAACCGCCGCTCGAGGTCGGCATCCAGCGTGGTTAAGCTCACCGCCACGCCGACAAGCGATGCCTCCGCCATTTGCTGCAAGATATCCAGGTCGCGTTCGATCAGTGCGGATTTGGTAATCAAATACACCGGATGGCGGGCTTCCAGTAGCACCTCGAGCAGGGCGCGCGTCAACTGGAACCGCTTTTCGATGGGCTGATAGGCATCGGTGTTAACGCCAAGGGCGATGGGCGCACACGCATAGCCGGGAGCCGATAATTCCCGGCGCAATTTCTCCGCCGCGTCGGGCTTATAAAAAAGCCGCGATTCAAAATCCAGGCCCGGCGACAATCCGAGATAGGCATGACTGGGGCGCGCAAAACAGTAGCTGCAGCCATGTTCACAGCCGCGGTAGGGATTGATGGAACGATCGAACGGCACATCGGGACTGTCGTTGTAGGCAATCACCCGCCGCGCGTGATCCACCTCGACCGAAGTCTGTATGGATGGAACGCCCTCGGCCGCACGATACCAGCCGTCATCCTCGGGCTGCTTGGTAAGATGGTCGAAGCGACCGGCGGGATTGTCCACCGCCCCGCGGCCTTTGATGGGAACGCGCATTCCGTCACCGCGGCATTCATCACTCACCGAACGCTCTCCTCCACCGGCAGCCGAATCTCCAAACCATCGTAGGCCCATTCGACGCCATCCGGAAGCGTCGCGTTCGGGGCCATACGCCAACAATCCAGCTTGTGATCAACATGGGTCAGGATGGCCCGTTCCGCCCCGATCTCGGATTGAATCGCCAAGGCCATGTTGAGGTCGTTATGGTTTCGATTCGGCGTCGGAAGCGGCGGAAAACTGCAATCCAGAAACATCACGTCGGGCCGCCGGGCCACCAACCACTCACGAGTGGCCACGGGCAGGCCGACGGTGTCGGTCAGATAGGCCAGGCGACGACCCTTCGATTCGAAAATGTAGCCGAACGTGGGTTTGGAATGCTGCAGCGGCACTGGGGTGATCTTGAGATCCGGCAGCTCGAACGTTTCGAACGGACGCAGTGCCGGCTGGTAGTCCAGAAGACCGGGATGCTTGTACAGGTCGGCACATCCTTCGGCATCCGGCGGCGAAAACACCGGAATCGTCCGCCCGGATTTTCCCCATCGCAGACGAAACAAACCCTGAACATGGTCCACGTGATAGTGGGTCAATAACACGTGGGTCAGGTCGCTTGGTGTCAGCATCTGGACCAAATCCATGTGGCCGGCATCCACGAGCAGTCGGGTCGAACCGGCAATCAGTAACCCGCAACTGGAATGGCGAACGCCCGCGCCGTCAAGCCGTGCACGCTCGCACACAGCGCAGTCGCATCCGAACACCGGCACACCCGCCGCGTTGCCGCTACCGAGCACTTTGAATTCAATAGCCACGTCCATGATCGGGCCCTCAGCTCACCGAATTTGCTCTGGCATGGCGACACTGGTGGGCCAGCACGCAGGACGAGCAATGGGGTCTGGGTCGGCAGATGTGTTTGGCATGGGCGACGATCAAGGCGTGATACTCCCCATATTGATCTACCGACCCACCGGCCGGCCAATGGCTTTCCACCGCCGCACGCAGTGCCTCGTAAGGCATCGGCCCGGCAATCAAACCCAAACGAGAAAAAAGGCGCTGGGTATACGCGTCGATCACGAACACCGCGCGGGAAAACGCATAAAGCAGAATCGAGTCGGCCGTTTCCGGCCCGACGCCATGGACTTGGAGCAACCCCCGTCGCAAACTCTCCGTCGGGCAGGATTCCAGCGCCGCGAATCCGCCGCTTTCGACGAACCAGTGGCAAAGGGCCTGAAGCCGGCGTGCTTTGACGTTGTAATAGCCCGCCGGCCGAATGAGCTCACCCAACTCGACCGCCGTGCGCGCGAGCAGCGCCTCCGGTGTCAGGCAGCGCACCGACCGCAGCGTGGCGATGGCCTTTTCTACCTGTGTCCACGAGGTGTTTTGGGTCAATACGGCACCCACCAAAATCTCGAAGCGCTCCTCGGCCGGCCACCAATGTTGCCGCCCGTATTCTGTAAGCAAACGCTCATAGACCGTGGTCAGGCCTTGGGGGGTCATCGGCGAGGTGGTTTTCGCCGATCGCTGCGACGGGGACGGGCCGAACGCTGGGAACCTGGCCGAGTCGCACCGCCCTTTCGCTCCACTCTCTCACTGCCAGGCGACTGATTCGGGGGAGGAATCTTGCGAGCTTTGGGTACTGACAACCCGCCGGCGCGGTAGAGTTTCGCCATCTCCCCCCGAGCGAGCTCCAGGGATTGACCCGAACGCAGTGTCCCCGGCAAGCGGATGGGGCCGAAACGCACCCGAATAAGTCGACTCACCGTGACGCCCTGAGACTCCCACAAGCGGCGCACTTCCCGTCGGCGGCCTTCTTTCAGCACCACCCGGTACCAACGGTTGGCGCCCTGGCCACCCCCTTCGCTGATGGACGCGAATCGTGCCGGTCCGTCGTCCAGCTCCACCCCTCGAAGCAGCGCGCCGATGACTTCACCCGAGACCTCGCCCAGTACCCGAACGGCGTACTCCCGTTCCAGCTCTCCCCGAGGATGCATTAAGGCATTGGCCAATGCACCATCGGTGGTAAAGAGCAGCAAGCCCGCGGTGTTGATGTCCAAACGCCCGACAGCGATCCAGCGCCCCTCCGTCAGGGGCGGCAAATGCGCAAAAACGGTATCGCGGCCGGTCGTATCCTTACGGGCCGTCAGCTGACCTTCGGGTTTGTTGTAAAGCAATACCCGAGGCGCAGCAGCCGGCGCCGAGGTCACCGGTTTGCCGTCGATGCAGACCGATTCATGACCGACGATCCGCTGGCCCAACTCGGCGATTTTGCCGTTGACGCTTACCCGTCCGGCGGCGATCCACGTTTCGATTTCTCGCCGGGAACCCAAGCCGCGATCGGCCAGGACTTTCTGTAACCGCTGGCCTGCTGCCGGGTTTGATGGGTCATTCATGGGTGTCGTGTTCCGCCGAAACTTCGGCCTGAGACGATTCCGGATCCGATGCCAACGCCAAGGTCACGTTCAATGAGTCGGGATCCCGGAACTCGGCCAGTGCCGGCAGCTCGGTTAAAGAGCGAAGGTTAAAGTAATCCAGAAACGCGGGGGTGGTGCCATAGAGCGCCGGCCGACCGGGTACTTCCCGATGCCCCACCACCCGGACCCACCCCCGATCCAGCAGCGTGCGAATGATATGGGTGCTCACACTCACGCCTCGCACATGCTCGATCTCACCCCGGGTCACCGGCTGACGGTAGGCGATCAACGCCAAGGTTTCCAACAGGGCCCGCGAATAACGCGCTGGCCGTTCGGCCTCCAACCGCGCCACCCAAGGGGCGTAGTCATTGCGAATCTGGAAGCGAAAACCGCTGGCGACCCGCACCAACTCCAGGGCCGAGTCGGCATAACGGCCGGTTAAATCCTCCAAAGCTTGGCGGATCATGCGCTTGTCGGGTTGATCCTCACCCTCGAACAAGCCGAGGAGGCGGTCTTCCGAAAGCGGTTCGGCCGCCGCCATCAGGGCGGCTTCCAAAACGTGAATGAGGGTTCGGTCGTCGCTCAAACTCGTGTCTCTAGTGACTGGGTGAACACCGGCTCAGCTACTTTCTGCCGGCACCACGGCGCTGCGGCCGACGTCCGGTACACGGACGTAAATCGGCGCAAACGGCGCGGTTTGCTGGAGTTCGATCAATGCCTCTTTGGCCAATTCGAGTACGGAAAAAAACGTCACCACCACACCCAATCGCCCTTCACCGGACAAGAGAAGTTCAGCGAATTCGATATGTTCGCGCTGACGCAAGGTCGCCAAAATCATCGACATCTTTTCCCGCACCGATAAGGTTTCCCGCTGCACATGATGGTGCGCGAAAGCTTCGCTCCGCGCCAGTACCGCCTGGAACGCGGTGATCAGGTCGCGAAGATCCACATCCGGCAACGGCCGCTCCAGATCCGGCGGCTCCGGGCAGGCGACCGTCACGGGAAAAAGATCACGTGCGACCCGCGGCAAGGCATCCAAATCCTCCGCCGCTTGTTTGATTCGCTCGTATTCCTGGAGCCGCCGGATCAAGTCGGCGCGCGGATCGGACTCATCGTCATCCACCGTCTCGGGACGGGGAAGCAGCATGCGCGATTTGATCTCGGCGAGAATTGACGCCATCACCAGATAGTCGCCGGCCAACTCCAATCGCATGCCCTGCATGAATTCGATGTAGCTCATGTACTGCTCGGTGATCAATGCCACCGGGATATCGAGGATGTCCAGGTTCTGCTTTTTGATCAGATACAACAGCAGATCGAGCGGGCCCTCGAAGGTTTCAAGAAAGATTTCCAGCGCATCGGGAGGGATGTACAAGTCCTGCGGAAACGCATCGAGCGGTTGCCCCGCCACCACCGCAACCGGACTGTCGGTCACCGCGGCCTCGCCGTGTTCGGCGGTCCGCTCATCAGGCGCTCGGGTGTCCGTCTCCACCACCTAACGGTAATCCAGGCCCATGGCCTTGCGGACATCGAACAAGGTCTCTTGAGCCAACTCGCGCGCTTCTTCTGCGCCTTCCCGAAGAATCCCGCGGACCTGATCGGGATCCTGATCCAGCTCCTTGATGCGGGCCTGAATCGGTGCGAGCTCAGCGTGGATGGCGTCGATCAGCGGCCGCTTGCAGTCAATGCAGCCAATGCCCGCACTGCGACAGCCGTTTTGTACCCAATCCCGAACATCCGCCGAGGAATAGACCTGGTGCAACGGCCACACCGGACACTTGTCCGGCTCGCCGGGATCATCCCGGCGAACCCGCTGCGGGTCGGTGGGCATGGTGCGAATTTTGCGATCGACGTCCTCGGGCGATTCACGCAATGCAATGGTGTTGCCGTAGGATTTGGACATCTTGTTGCCATCCAGTCCTGGCATTCGGGCGGCCTTGGTGAGCAACGCCTCCGGCTCTACCAGAATGATACGCCCGCCACCCTCCAGATAGCCCAATAACCGATCCCGGTCCGAGAGCGTCAGGTTTTTCTGATCTTCTACCAGCGCCCGCGCCACCTCTAGGGCTTCTTCTTCCCCCTTCTCCTGGTAACGTCGACGCAGATCGTGGAACAACTTGGCGGATTTTTTACCCATCTTGCGAATGGCGTCCGCCGCCTTGGTTTCGAAACCCGGTTCGCGCCCGAACAGATGATTGAAACGCCGGGCAATCTCGCGGGTGAGCTCCACATGGGGCACCTGATCCTCGCCCACCGGCACCAGCGTGGCGTTGTAAATCAAAATATCCGCGCTTTGCAGCAACGGATAACCGAGAAAGCCATAGGTGGACAGATCACGCTCTTTGAGCTTTTCTTGCTGGTCTTTATAGGTTGGCACCCGTTCCAGCCAACCCAGGGGCGTGATCATCGACAACAGCAGATGCAACTCGGCATGCTCAGGCACCTGCGACTGAATAAAAATCTTGCTCTGACGGGGGTCCACACCCACCGCCAGCCACTCAACCACCATGTTGATGGCGGTGTCGGCAATGGCCTCGGGCGTTTCGTAGTGGGTGGTGAGCGCGTGCCAGTCGGCAACGAAAAACAGGCATTCCATTTCGTGCTGCAACCGCAACCAGTTTTTCAATACACCGTGATAGTGCCCCAGATGCAAGGCCCCCGATGCCCGCATACCGGATACGACCCGGTTGGGCTGATTTGAATGGCTAGGCACACCCTCTCCTGTTGTGCGAGTTCACGAGCGTCCCTGCGCGTCCGTCTGAACACGCAGAACAATTTTTGGACGGTTGATTATATAGCGTTGGGACGCACGTTCCATTAAACCGATAGCATCGAGCAATCGCCTTTCCCCTCTCGAATCACTTCCGGAACGCCGGTGGAGAAATCAATCACACTGGTCGGTTCGAAGCCGCAATTGCCGCCATCCAGTATCAAGTCCACCTGTTTATTGAGTCGTTCCTGAATATCAACGGGGTCCGTGAGCGGCAACTCATCGCCGGGCAACATCAGCGTGCAGCTCATTAACGGTTCGTCCAACAGTTCCAGCAAACCCTGAGCCACCGGGTGATCGGGCACCCGAATGCCGATGATCTTGCGTTTGGGGTTCTGAAGCCGCCGGGGCACGTCGCGTGTGGCGGGCAGCAAAAACGTATAGGGTCCCGGTGTCATGGTCTTGATCAAACGATAGACGGTGTTATCGACTTTGGCGTACACGGCGATCTCATTGAGATTCCGGCAAACGAGGGTGAAATGATGGTTCTTGTCAAAACCCCGAATCCGCCGAATGCGCTCCATCGCATCTTTATCGCCGATATGGCAACCAAGCGCGTAGCACGAATCGGTGGGGTATACGATCACACCGCCATCGCGAATGATCTCGACGGCCTGACTCAACAGCCGGCGTTGCGGGTTCTCAGCGTGAATGGAAAAGAACTGCGTCATAGGACGTATCGCCTCGCAAACGGATGAACGACGAGCGGAACTCGGCGCTTGGGATCGAAACCGGCATTCGCTATGATGGCCATCCGCGAAACAACGGCGGCAGCCTCGGTCGGGGTTTCTCGCCAACTGATCGGGGCGTGCGTTATCAGCGGGATTCTCCGCCACAGGATGGTTGACGAGCCGATGTTATACATGATCCTTTGCCACGATTCACAGGATGGACTCAGCCGGCGTGCCAGCGCCCGCCCTGACCACCTTGCCTACCTCGCCCAATTACAGGACGCCGGTCGATTGGTACTGGCCGGGCCCTTGCCGCGAGTGGACGGAGAAGATCCCGGCAACACAGGATATCGCGGCTCCTTGATCGTGGCAGAATTCGAATCGCTCGCCGCTGCCGAGCGTTGGGCCGAGCAGGATCCTTACAATCTAGCAGGGGTGTTTTCGCACGTCGATATATCGCCATTCAAGCGGGTGCTGCCGGCATGAACGAACGGGTAGAGACCATCAAAGCCTGCCTGGAAAAACATTTTCAGCCGGATCACTTGGAAGTCATCGACGAAAGTCATTTGCACATCGGTCATGCAGGCGCCCAAAGTGGCAAAGGCCATTTTGCCGTGGTCATTGTCGCCGCGGCCTTCGCCGATCAGCGGCCACTGGCTCGCCACCGGATGATTTACGATGCCTTAGGGGAGCTGATGAAGACCGACATTCATGCATTGAGAATTCAGGCAAAAGCCCCGGCCGAAGCGCCCGGGTCCGACTAACCAACCCGCTCACCTTCCCTTTTGAGAAAAGGAACTCCCACACCATGATTAAACGGATCCCCCTGCTGACCGGCATTTTCACGGTCGGCTTAATCCTGTCCGGCTGTCAACAAGCGGCCGAGACGCCGGCTGAGGAACCCACCCGGCTGCGCCCGATGGTATTGCAAGGTGGCAGCGTCAAAGCCCAGATCAACGACCAAGTCATCAGCGAAGAGCTGGTGAACGCCTTCGCCGCGGCCCAAGGGGTGCCCGAAGGCCCCGAAGGTGACGAACAGCGTAAAGACCTGATTCCGCGCATTATTGATATGGAGCTACTGGCACAGGAAGCAGAGCGGCAAGGCCTGCAAAACCAAGCCGACGTCGCCAGTCAGCTCGTCATCGCTTATTACACCACGTTCGCCACCGCCGCCGTGCAGAATTATCTGGAAGCCAACCCCATCGACGAATCGGACATTGAGGCGGCTTACGCACAGTGGTCGGCCAGCCTTCCGGACAAGGAATACCACGCCCGGCATATCCTGGTGGAGGACGAAGAACTGGCCAGAACCATCATCAGCGAGCTGGATCAGGGCACTTCGTTTGCCGAACTGGCGGCAGCGCACTCCACAGATACCAGCAAGGACGTGGGTGGCGATTTAGGCTGGTTTACGCTGGACCGGATGACGCCGCCGTTTGCCGAAGCCGTCGGCGCCATGGAAACCGGAACCTATAGTTCCGCGCCGGTCAAAAGCCGCTTCGGATGGCACGTGATTCAGTTGGATGAAACCCGGGACTACGAAACGCCACCGATGGAAGAAGTGCAGGGACTGCTGATGGGCCAAGCCCGCGGCGAGAAAATCGAGCAATACCTCGAAACCTTGCGCGCCTCGGCGACTATCGACCTATCCCCCGCCGCCGACAAAGAATAGCTCGGCGCTCCCTGACACAGGCTCCGGTCGTTCCGGCCGGAGCCTGTGTCGCTATCAGGGCTCGGATTCGCGGTCGGATGCGGTCTTTTCTGCCGCGAACGCCGCGCGCAAGCTTTCAACCCGTGCTCGATTGACACCCATATCGCCGTAGCCCACTCGCGAGGCCGAGCGCACGTGGATCACCCCATCGTCCGCATCGAGTTGAAACTCCACATCATCCCGAAACCGCAGCCAGCGGGTGATGAAAACCGCGTGAACATATCCCGCCTCATCGGTCACGATTCGGGTTCTCGGCTCGGCCTTCACAATCTCGCGCAAACGGTCGAATGCCGCTTCGGGCGGACCTTCGAACGCAAAGGGTTCCACGCGGTGTAATTCGTCCGTCGCCCGCGTCGAGACGCAATTGGGCGATGCGGGGCAAACCTGAAACCGGCCGCCCTCGGGCTCGGCGTTCGCCAAACCCGAAGTAAGACAAGCGAAGGCTAACGCCGCCCACACGGTGAAACGAAGCGACGGTCTCGCGACGCTATCAGGTGTCGTGGTCATCGCCTTCTCCCTGCAGCAGGTTCAACAGTTGTTCCTCGTTCAACATGGGGATACCTAATCGGCTTGCCTTATCGGCTTTCGAGCCGGGATTCTCGCCCACCACCACAAAATCCGTTTTGGCCGACACGCTGCCCGTGACCTTGCCGCCGCGAACCTGGATGGCTTCTTTCGCCGCCTCCCGGGTCAAATACTCCAAGGTCCCGGTCAACACGAAGGTTTTGCCGGTCAATTCGCCCGAGCCGGTTTCCCTTCCCGTTTCGGACCATCGGATGCCGTAGTCCAGCAACTGGGCGATGACCTCGCGATTGTGAGGTTCGCGGAAAAACGCGGCGATTTGGGTCGCAATCACCGGTCCCACGCCGGGAACCTGTTCCAAGGCCTCGGTATCGGCGGCCATGAGTTCATCCAAACGCGGATAATGCGCCGCCAGTTGCTGTGCGGTCACCTCACCCACACCGAGTATTCCCAAAGCATAGAGAAAGCGCGCAAATGTGGTCTGCCGGCTCCCGGCAATCGCCGCGAGCAGATTGCTCGCGGATTTCTCGCCCATGCGGGGCAACGAAATCAATTGCTCAAGGGTCAGTCCGTACAGATCGGCAACGGTTTTGATCACCCCTTCTTCAATAAGTTGGGCCACCAGCTTGTCACCAAGGCCGTCGATATCCATCGCCCGCCGACCGGCGAAATGCAGTATCGCAGCCATGCGTTGCGCGGGGCAGCTGAGCTGCCCGCTGCAGCGGGCCACTGCTTCTCCTTCCGGGCGTACCACGGCTGAACCGCAAACCGGGCACGCATCAGGCAACTTCGCGGGTTGCGCACCGGGCGGCCGCTCGTGCTCCACAACCCGCACAAGTTCGGGTATGACATCACCGGCCCGGCGAATATAGGCGGTATCGCCGACACGCACGTCCTTGCGGTGCAGCTCGTCGATATTGTGCAACGTGACATTGCTCACTGTGGCGCCACCGACAAATACCGGCTCCAACCGGGCCACCGGCGTCAATGCCCCCGTGCGCCCGACCTGAAACTCAATCGCGAGAACCTTGGTCAACGCCTCCTGCGCGGGAAACTTGTGAGCCACAGCCCAACGGGGTGCCCGCGCCACGTAGCCAAGGATATTCTGCCAATCGACTCGGTCGACTTTGTAAACCACGCCGTCGATTTCGTAGGGCAAGCGCGGGCGTTGCTCACCCATCTTTTGATAGTAATCCAAACACCCCTCGACCCCGTCACAGCGACGAACCAACGGGGAGACGGGCAAACCCCAGGCTTTGAGTTGTTCGAGAATGTCCCATTGCGTTGCCGGCAAAACGTCATGGCCTTCGTAGATACCCAGGCCGTAGGCGAAAAAGCGCAGCGGTCGCTCGGCAGTGATCCGGGGATCCAACTGCCGCAGACTGCCGGCTGCCGCATTGCGGGGATTCACAAAGTTCTTTTGCCCCGCCTCGGTCATGCGTTCATTGAGTTGTGCGAACCCGGCGAGCGTCATGTAGACCTCACCACGAACTTCGACTCGCCCAGCACCGAATCCGGCTTCGAGCTGCAAGGGTATGCTGCGAATGGTCCGCACGTTATGGGTGATGTCCTCGCCACGACGTCCATCGCCACGGGTGGCACCGCGAACCAAGCGGCCGGATTCGTACAACAAACTGACGGCCACGCCATCCAGTTTGGGCTCGGCGCAGTAAGTGATGCATTCGACGTCAGTCAGACGTTCCCGAACGCGGCGGTCGAAATCGGCAACTTCTTGCTCCTCGAAGGCATTGCCGAGAGACAACATCGGTTGTTCGTGCGTGACCGTCGTGAAACCCGATGCTGGCGCGGCGCCGATGCGCTGCGTTGGAGAATCGGGGCTCACCAACTCCGGATAGTGCGCTTCGAGATCCTCAAGCTCCCGCATGAGCCGATCGTACTCGGCATCGGGGACCTCCGGGTTGTCGTCGACGTAATACTTCCGGTTGTGGTAGGCAATGGCCCTGCGCAGGTGAGCCGCCCGTTCGCTGACTGATTTGGGAATTTTCATGTCGGCGAATCAGGCGTTTTTGTATCCAGTAGGCTGTGCCGTTGGATCAGCTGTTGGACTTTCTCTGGCGTCACCGGCTCCCGGTCGTCGCCCAACAAACGCCCGTGTAATCCTCTCGACACGGCCTCAGCCGCCGTGAACAGCTCCCGGACCACCACGTACGTTGGCTTGATCGCCGGCAGGACGGCGAAAAACGCCAATCCCGGTGTCACCAAGTCCTCGACATTCTCGGGGAAAGCGCCGGGCTCCATGGCGTTGGCTACCCGAAACAACGAACCCTGTGTTCGGTCGGGGCTGACATAACGGTGAAAGGTACGATCCTCACCCAGCACTAACCCTTGGGCAGAGAGGGCTTGCAGGACTTCCGTGCCGAGAAACTCCTCGCCTCGGGGTGCCACGACGTAAAACACCACTGGTGTGGGGTTGTCCGGTTCGGGACCGTCCGACGGTTCTTCGATTTCTTGTGCCGGCTCCTCAACCGGCGGAATTGTCGGCGCCGGCTGCTTCATATTCGGTTGTTCGACATCGGGCTCGTCGAATACCGGCTCTTCAATCCTGGGTTCGACCGCTGATTCATTATCCGGATCCACGATCGATGATGCCGCCGGACCCAAAACGGGCACGGTATCAGCCACTTCATCCATATCCAATCGCGCGGCATCCAACGCCGGTTCTCGACGCTCGACGAGCGCGTCATGGTCCACCGTCGGATGTGAATCCGTGTCTGCGTTCGCTCCCGATCGTATTCTAAGTCGGCCATGAACATAGATGATGAGCAACGAAAGCGCGCCGATAATCAGTATGGTCCACCTGAGTCCTGTCATTCCTCGCTCTCGCCTCTTCAGACCGCTGCCATTTCGACGGCTTCTTCAATATCCACCGACACCACGCGCGAAACACCGGGCTCTTTCATGGTAATGCCGAGCAGTTGCTGGGTCATTTCCATTGTGGTTTTGTTGTGTGTGACGAGTATCAGCTGCACCCGCTCCGACATGTCCCGTACAAGCTCGCAGAACCTTCCTACATTGGCCTCATCCAACGGCGCGTCCACTTCATCCAGCATGCAGAACGGGGCCGGGTTCAACTCGAAAATTCCAAACACCAAAGCGACCGCGGTCAGCGCTTTCTCACCGCCTGAAAGCAGATGAATATGGCTATTCCGCTTACCTGGGGGACGGGCCATCACTCGCACACCGCTTTCCAACAAGTCCGAGCTTTCCAGTTCGAGATAGGCTTCGCCACCCCCGAACAGCCGCGGAAACTTGGCCCGAAAACTTTCGTTCAAGCGATTGAAGGTATCCTGAAAACGGGCCCGGGTCTCTCGGTCGATCTTCGCCATGGCTTGTTCCAAGGTCTCCATCGCTGCGGTCAAATCGGCATCTTGTTGGTCCAGGTAGGATTTGCGTTCCGACTGGCTTTGATATTCGTCGATGGCCGCCAGGTTGATCGGACCCAACCGTTCGATCCGCCGCACGATGCCCTGCAATTGCTCGTTCCAGACCGCCGGTTCGGCCTCGTCCGGCAAGCTGTCGGCCACCGCTTGAGCTTGATGCCCCATTTCCGCCAGCTTTTCCTCGAAGGATTGACAGCGAACCTGTTGCTCCTGGCGCTGCATGCGAAGTCGTTCCACCACATCGCGACTGGCGCCCACCGCCGCCTCCTGACCGTCGCGCTGCTGCTGAAGCTCCCGTATTTCCTGGTCTACGCCGGCCAGCGAATTCCGCGCTTCGGCCAGCCCACGCTCCGCCTCCGAGCGCTTTGCCAGCGCCTGCTCAAGCCCGGTTTGCCGTGCCTGCTCCGGCTGATCCAGCTCGGCCAACGTCTCAGTAAGCGACTGCTGTCGACCCACGATCTGCTGGTGTTGCGCGAGTAGGCGCTCGATCTGCCGCTGACCGGATTCCAGGCGACTGCGGGCTGCCTGTCGATCGACATCGAGTTTCTGGCGCTTCTCGGAACAGGCAGACTGATCATGACGACGCTGCGCCAGTTCCGACTGGATCGCTTCTCGTCGGGCGGTCATCTCCGACTGTTCGGCCTTGGCACCCGCCAGTTGTTCGGTGGTACTCCGAATGTGGGATTGAATCTGCTCGCGCTGCGCGCGCCATTCGGCTTGCCAACGCTGTAAATCGAGACGCTCCGCGGCAATCCGCTCCATTCGCTCTTGTGTCTGTCGCAGGCGCTGCTCGGTGCTGCTTCGTTTCGCTTTGGCATCGGCGAGCCGACGGTGAATATCATTGGCGATCGACTGACGGCGATCTCGCTCCCGCTCGGCCTGTGACAATTGCCCTCTGAGTGCTTCCAGCGACTCGGACAAGCGTCCAACATCCCGATCCAGACCGGCCGATTGTTGGGTCAGCGATTTGATATCCCTTTCGCGTTTGAGCACGCCGTCCTCTTTGGGGTCGGGATGGACAACCCGAACCCAGCTTGCAGACAACCAAAATCCATCGGGCGTGATCACCGACTCACCAGGCGCCAGTTGTTCACTGCGCGCGATGGCCTCACTCAGTGTCGCGGCGGTTAGAACCGGTTCCAAGAGAGCCGCCAACGGGCCGGCCCCGCTCACTTGCGCAGCCAAGCTGCCCGAAGCTTGCGTTCCTCGCGACCCAGATGCGGACGCGCTGGGATCGATCAGAGACAGTCTGCCCTGTTCCAAAAACGCCAGCTGCGCCAGTAAATCGTCACTCAGCGGAACACACACGGCATCCAACTGCGATCCCAGCACCATTTCCACCGCGCGTTCCCAACCCGCCGCCACATCCAGCGACTGGGCAAGACGCGGGGATTCATCCAATGATCGTTCGCGCAGCCAGTCACGCGCACTCCGGGCATTGTCGGTCAAGGCCGCCTGCTGGAGCGCTTGTAAAGACGCCAAACGTCCGCTCGCCTTTTGCAACTGCTCTTGGGTTTGATGAAGTTCGGTCTGGACCTGTTGCAGTTGCCCGCGAAGCCGCGTGATCCGATCCGTCTCATCCCGAAGTGCCTGATGAGCGTTGCCGTCATCGACCTCCAGTTGCGAGGCGAATTGTGCCAACTGCGATAGTTCTTGCTCCAAGGCCTCGGCATTCAGCCGCGTGCATTCCTCGTTCAGTCGGGCAAGCCGCTGATCGGCATCGTGATCGCGCTGGGTGATTTGATCCTGGCGGGTGCTTTCCACGCTCAGCGTACGCTCGGCCTCATTGATGCGCGCCTGGAGAGCTTCCCAGGCTTTTTGAACCTCACTGCCCTGCTGCTCCGCCTGTCGAACCGCAGCTTTGGCCGCTTGTTCTTCTTCTAACGCCCGGTTGAACGCCGGCTCCAACTCCGCCAGGGCCTGGCCCGCTTGATCAACGGCCCGTTGGTCCTCGGCAAGCTCATCGGATAATTTTCGAGACGTCCGTTCCAGTTCCAGTCTTTCCTGTTCCTGCCGTTGGCGGAGCTCTTTGGCGTGCTGAATTTCCTGCTCCAAACGGGCGACCGTGGCACCGGCGTTGAAATAACGCTCCTGACTGGCCTGAAAAGCCTCGTTGGTTTCATTTTGGCGGGCCCGTGCCTTCTCGATGGCAGCTTCCAGCGCCCGCTGGGCAGCAATCGCCGCCTGGTGAGCGGTTTCTTTTTCCGTCAGTGCCCGTTCCAGTTGACCGGTCTGTCGCTGATGCTCGCGCCAATGCAGAGCGGCGAGTTCCGCTTCGGTTTTGCGTTGATCCGCCCGGTATTGCTTGTATTTTTCAGCGTTCTTGGCCTGCCGTTGTAAATGGGCAAGTTGTTTTTCCAACTCGTCGCGCAAATCCGAAAGACGGGTCAAATTTTCACGGGTATGACGAATGCGGTTTTCAGTCTCCCGACGCCGCTCCTTGTATTTGGAAACACCCGAGGCTTCTTCCAGTAAAACCCGCAGCTCGTCGGGTTTGGCTTCGATCAACCGGGAAATCATCCCTTGTTCGATGATGGCATAGCTTCTCGAGCCTAGTCCGGTACCGAGGAAAAGATCGGTGATATCGCGGCGTCGGCAGCGCCCATTGTTGAGGTAATAGTGAGAGGTGCCATCACGTGAGAGCAGACGTTTGACCGAAATCTCGGCGTACTGGGCGTAGGGTCCGCCCAACTGCCCCGAGCTATTATCGAACACCAATTCGATGGAGGCCTGCCCCACCGGCTTACGGGTACTCGAACCGTTAAAAATCACGTCAGAGAGCGCATCGCCCCGAAGGTGTTTGGCCGAACTCTCGCCCATCACCCATCGCACCGCATCGATGATATTGGATTTGCCACAACCGTTGGGGCCGACGACGCCGACCAACGAACCGGGAAACACGATCGTGGTGGGATCCACAAACGACTTGAAGCCTGCCAGTTTGATTTTGCTTAGACGCATGTTGTCCCGATCACAATTTCATCGAGGCGCCGCCTGAATGACCGCATCGCGCGGGTTGCCGTCGCACGGATACCTAAGTGAGTGGTGTAGAATAGCGGGCCGCAAAATGAACGGATAATTACGCAGGTTAAGCAACGATGTCCATACCCCCGCCCGAGAAACCTTCCGTGGAGCTGCTCGAGACGTTCCCCAACCCCAATCCCGAGCGAGACTACACCATCCGAATCCGCATTCCGGAATTCACCTGTCTGTGCCCTAAGACGGGCCAACCCGACTTCGCCACACTGCACCTGGAATATGTCCCGGACCAAGCCTGTATCGAACTCAAATCGCTTAAGCTATACGTGTGGTCGTATCGCAATCAAGGTGCCTTCCACGAAGCGGTCACTAACCGGATCCTGGACGATCTGGTCGAAAGTTGTAAGCCCCGCTTCATGCGCCTGGAGGCGGAATTCAATGTCCGGGGCGGGATTTATACCCGAGTCGTGGCCGAGAACCGCTCGCCGAATTGGACACCTTCACCGTACGTGCAATTCCCTTAGTCTGCGACCACGCGAAAGATTTGCAATCAACCATTCAGGCGAAACACCAACCCGGTCGTACGCAGCCATTTCTTGCGCCACGTTCTGAGTTCTGGTATAGAATCGCGCTTTGTTTTTTTGTCGATCGAGCTAGGAGTCACCCTCATGCCGTCAAAGAAGCGGCCTGTCGAAGCGCCCGTGAACCCGCCAGTTAAGGGCTTGGAGCCCTATCCCATTAACAAAGGCGAGGAATACATGAATCAAGCGCAGCGTGCGCATTTTCGTGAGATCCTGCTGGCTTGGAAACGAGAATTGATGGAAGAGGTCGATCGTACGCTCCACCACATGCAAGACGATGCGGCAAATTTCCCCGACCCCAACGACCGAGCCAGCCAGGAATCGGAATTCAGTCTGGAGCTGCGCACCCGGGATCGCGAACGCAAACTACTGAAGAAAATTGACGAGGCCATCAACAGACTGGATTCCGACGACTACGGTTACTGCGAAAGCTGTGGAATCGAGATCGGAATTCGGCGCCTGGAAGCACGGCCGACCGCCACTCAATGTGTGGACTGTAAAAGCCTGGACGAAATACGCGAACGCACCTTGGGCGGCTGACCGTCATCGCCGGACAAAAGCCTACCCAGCGATAGGAAATCGCGCGGCGCAACTCGCCGCGTCGGCAGGCTAGCATTTGCTATGACGGCCGAACCCACCCCTGCACAGAGTACCCACGCGAAACGGCCATGCGGTCGGTTTGCCCCCTCACCGACAGGATCGCTGCACTTCGGGTCCCTGGTCGCCGCCCTGGCGAGCTATCTCCACGCCAAACATGCATCGGGCCAGTGGTTGATTCGAATTGAAGATTTGGACACCGCTCGTAATGTCCCCGGTGCCGCTGACAGCATCCTCCGCGACCTGGAACGCTTCGGCTTTGAGTGGGACGGCGAGGTGATCTATCAAAGCCGACGTATCGACCACTACCAAGAAACCATACGGTTGCTAGATGATAGGAATTTGGTTTTCCGGTGTCGCTGTAGCCGAAAACAAATCGCTTCCCTGGGGGTGATGGGAATTGACGGACCGGTCTATCCCGGCACCTGCCGGAACCAAACCGTTCCCGACCACATTCGGCATGCACTGCGGCTCCGCATACCCGCCTGGACAATCGAGTTCACCGATGAAGTCCAAGGAAGGTCCTGCCAACGGGTCGATCGGGATGTGGGCGATCTGGTGCTGCTTCGCGCCGATGCCGTGTTCAGCTATCAGCTGGCAGCGGTGATTGATGATTTCGGCCAGGGAATAACCCAAATCGTTCGTGGTGCAGATTTACTGGACTCCACCGCTCGGCAGATCGCCATTCAACAATTGCTGGGATACGTCCGTCCGACTTATCTTCATATACCCGTTGCCGTTTATCGCCGGGGCCTGAAACTCAGCAAGCGTCTCCAGGCGCAAGCGATCGCCGAACGCCCCCCGACGGAGACACTCGGCCACGCCTTGCAGTATCTGGGTCAGCCGCTACCTGAGGATGCCGCCAAAATGTCGCCGAAAACACTGCTGCAATGGGCCGTACTGCATTGGCAGCCGGCGGCCATCCCCCGTAAACGCGAAGTGGTCATGGGGGCGTCCGCGGAAGATTGCATGCGTTGACGACCAAACGCATACTGGCCAACACTCAAAACAGAACCATGCCAGGCGCACACGAGGAAAACATCGAGATGAGTGAGAAGATTTACCCTGTTTCACCCGAATTCGCCGGTCGTGCGTTCATCAATCAAGCCAGCTATCAGCAGCAATACCAACGATCCGTAGCCGAACCGGAAGCGTTTTGGGCCGAACAGGCCGAGCGTTTCGTCGACTGGTCCGCCCCATGGGATCGTGTCCTCGAGTGGGACTACCGTAGTGGCCTGATCCGCTGGTTCCAAGGCGCGCAGCTCAACGTCACCCACAACTGTCTGGATCGGCACTTGGCGTCGAAGGGTGAGAAAACCGCCATCCTGTGGGAAGGTGACGAACCCGGTCTGGAACGGCGTATCAGCTATCGGGAACTCCACGAAATGGTCTGTCGATTGGCCAATGGGCTCAAGCAGCGTGGAGTTCGGAAGGGTGATCGGGTTTGCATTTATATGCCAATGATCCCGGAAGCCGCCGTGGCCATGTTGGCCTGCGCCCGTATCGGTGCGATCCATTCGGTGGTATTCGGCGGTTTCTCGCCGGCGGCGTTGCGTGACCGTATCCTCGATGCTGACTGCCGAACCGTCATCACCGCCGACGAAGGGGTCCGAGGTGGAAGAACCATACCCCTCAAGAGCAACGTCGACACGGCCCTGGAACAATGCCCGAACGTGCATGACGTCGTGGTCGTTCGCCGCACCGGTGGAAAGATCGCTTGGTCCGAATCGCGAGATGTTTGGTACGAGGAACTGACATCAGACGCCACCGCCGATTGCCCGGCGGAACCCATGGATGCAGAAGATCCGCTCTTTATTCTGTACACCTCCGGTTCCACCGGGAAGCCTAAAGGCGTACTCCACACCAGCGGTGGCTATTTGTTGCATGCCGCCATGACGCACCGCTATGTGCTCGACTGCCACGATGACGACATCTACTGGTGTAGCGCGGATGTCGGTTGGATCACCGGTCATAGCTACATCGTTTACGGTCCGCTGTGTAACGGCACCACCACCGTGATGTTCGAGGGCGTACCGACCTACCCTAACGTTTCCCGCTTTTGGGAGATGATCGACCGCCACGGGGTTACCATCTTCTATACCGCGCCCACGGCCATTCGCGCGTTGATGGCCCACGGTTCCGATCCGCTGCAGTCGACCCAACGCAGCAGCCTGAGGCTGCTCGGAACGGTGGGAGAACCCATCAACCCGGAAGCTTGGGAATGGTACCACCGCGAGGTCGGCCTCGGCCGGTGCCCCGTGGTCGATACCTGGTGGCAGACCGAGACCGGAGGCATCTTGATCGCACCATTGCCCGGCGCAACCGACTTAAAGCCCGGCTCGGCAACGCATCCTTTTTTTGGGGTGCAACCGGCGTTGCTGGACAATGAAGGCAAAGAAATCGAAGGCGCCGGTGAAGGAAATCTGGTGCTCAAATTCCCTTGGCCCGGTCAGATGCGCACCGTTTATGGCGACCATCAACGCTTTATCGACACCTACTTTTCGGCCTTTCCGGGCTACTATTTCACCGGTGACGGCGCCCGCCGCGACGCCGATGGATACTACTGGATTACCGGCCGAGTCGATGATGTGCTCAACGTTTCGGGACACCGACTGGGAACCGCGGAGATCGAGAGCGCTTTGGTCCTGCATCCGAATGTGGCCGAAGCCGCAGTGGTCGGGCGCCCGCACGAGGTGAAAGGCCAAGGCGTATATGCCTACGTGACATTGATGAAGGGTATCGAGCCAAGCGAATCTTTACGCAAAGAGCTCATGAATTTGGTGGCAAAAGAACTCAGCCCGATCGCCAAACCGGATGAAATCCACTGGGCGCCCGGCTTACCCAAAACCCGTTCCGGAAAAATCATGCGTCGAATTTTACGGAAGATCGCCGCCGACGAGCTAGACCAACTGGGCGACACCAGCACCCTGGCCGACCCCACCGTTGTCGATAACTTAATCGCCGGCCGGCACGAGTAGGAAAACAAGACGAACTCCAAATACAACACTCTCACATCAGTGCTTGATTGCCATTAACTGCGGTAGTCGAGCCAATGTTGAGGGTCGCGCTGCCATTAAAAAAGGGGGGCTTTTGCCCCCCCTTTTTAATTCCATCAATCAGCTCTGGCGCTTGTGTCAGGACGACTCTGCCTGCTCTTGAGCGGCCGCCTTCATGCTCAAGCGAATGCGGCCTTGCCGATCGACTTCCAGTACTTTCACGTCAATGACATCGCCTTCGCTGAGCTTGTCGCTGACTTTCTCGACCCTTTCCTCGGAGATTTGCGAGATATGCACCAAGCCGTCCTTGCCAGGCAGGATGGTCACGAATGCACCAAAATCCATCAGTTTGCTGACACGGCCTTTGTAGATGGCACCGACCTGGACATCTTCGGTGATCAGCTCGATGCGGCGGCGGGCCTCTTCGCTGGCGGACCTATCGACGGAAGCAATCTTGATGACCCCATCATCGGTAATATCGATAGTGGTGCCCGTCTCTTCGGTGATCGACCGGATCGTCGCACCGCCCTTGCCAATCACGTCCCGAATCTTTTCCGGATTGATCTTCATGGAAACGATGCGAGGCGCCCACTCGGACATCTCTTCTCGCGGCTGAACAATGACCTTGGCCATTTCACCCAGGATGTGCAATCGACCCTCTTTGGCTTGTGCCAGAGCCTGAGCCATGATCTCCCGGGTAATCCCGTCGATTTTGATATCCATCTGCAGCGCCGTAATACCGTTCGAGGTTCCGGCTACTTTGAAATCCATATCGCCCAGGTGATCTTCGTCTCCCAGGATGTCGGACAACACGGCGAAGTCGTCGCCTTCTTTGATCAAACCCATGGCGATACCGGCAACCGGCGCCAAAATGGGCACGCCCGCCGCCATTAACGACAAGCTGCTACCGCAGACGGTCGCCATGGAACTCGAACCATTGGATTCGGTGATTTCCGACACCACGCGGATCACGTAGGGGAACGAATTCATATCCGGAAGAAGCGGTTCGATAGCGCGGCGGGCCAGTCTTCCATGGCCGATTTCCCGGCGCTTGGGCGAACCCATAAAACCGGTCTCACCCACGCTGAACGGCGGGAAATTATAGTGGAGCATAAAGGGATCTTTACGTTCGCCCTCTATGGCATCGATGATTTGCGCGTCACGCTCCGTACCGAGTGTGGTCACGACCAGCGCTTGGGTTTCACCGCGCGTAAACAGGGCCGAACCGTGCGTACGTGGCAGCAACCCGATCTCAATGGTGATGGGCCGGACCGTGGTGAGATCGCGGCCATCGATTCGCGGCTGCTGTTCGATAATCCGTCCGCGAACGATTCGCTTTTCCAAATCGTTTAGCGCATTTCTCACCAGCTGTTCGTCGTGCGATTCCTCTTCGCGCGCGCAAAGCTCATCAACGAGCGCTTGGCGAATCTCGGCCAAGCGATCTTGGCGGGCTTGTTTCTCGGATATGCCGTAACCTTCAGCAAGATCCTTTTCGGCCCGACTTGAGATCAAGGCCGCGAACCCATCATCTTTCGCCGGCGGTTCCCACGCCCACGCGGGCTTGCCTGCTTCGGCAGCCAACTCCGTGATGGCGGCAATGGCGGTCTGCATTTGCTCGTGACCGAACATCACGGCGCCGAGCATCACGTCCTCTGACAATTCGCGGGCGCCGGACTCAACCATCAAGACCGCGTTTTCAGTACCGGCGACCACCAAGTCCAGCTCGGATGACGTCAAATCGGTATTGGTCGGGTTGAGCACGTATTGACCGTTGAGATATCCCACGCGGGCCGCGCCAATCGGTCCACTGAAAGGTACGCCGGAAACAGCCAATGCGGCGGAGGTCCCGATCATCGCGGGGATATCGGGGTCCACGTCCGGGTTCACCGATATGACGGTGGCAATCACTTGAACTTCGTTACGGAATCCCTTGGGGAACAATGGCCGAATCGGCCGATCGATCAGACGGCTGGTCAGAACCTCTTTTTCGCTCGGGCGGCCTTCGCGCTTGAAGAATCCACCGGGGATGCGGCCGGCGGAATACGTGCGCTCCTGATAGTTGACAGTCAGCGGGAAAAAATCAGCGCTAGGATTTGCCTCTTTACGCGCGACTACGGTGACCAACACCACCGTGTCCGCCATGCTGACTAAAACTGCGCCCGTAGCTTGCCGGGCGACACGCCCAGTTTCTAATGTGACCTCATAGTCACCGTACTGAAATTTCTTAATCGTGGGATTCACATTGGTTACCTAAAGTTGATTGCACAAACCCGGAAGCCGCCGATTAACGACGCAGACCGAGACGGCTGATCAGCTCTTGGTAACGTGATGGATCTTTGCGTTTCACGTAATCGAGAAGTTTCCGGCGCTGGCTGACCAGTTTCAATAGCCCGCGGCGGGAATGGTGATCATGTTTGTGTTGCGCGAAATGACCCGTGAGATGTTCAATACGTTGGGTCAACAACGCGACTTGAACTTCCGGGGAACCGGTATCGCCGGCACCGCGCTGGTACTGTTGTACGATTTCGGCTTTTTGTTGTGTATCAAGTGACATAGTAAAGTGACTCCTAGCTGGGCATCCTCATCTCTATCAGGGGGGCAATTCTAGCTTTCGCTGAGGACGTAAACAAGCGATCTTTCAGAATAATTGGGCTTTATTTAAGCTTTTTTATTGGACATCAGGCGCCGGGGCGCCACCCGACCATCGATGAGCATATCACCCATCCCTAAAAACTCGGATTGGGGACCGTAAACACGAACCCAACCCTGATCAGGCGCTTTGGGCACCAGCACCGGGTTGCCACGAGAAAGGCTGAAGGCGCCCTCCATGGTCAGTGAAACGGCTGGCCATTGCTGTAGTGCGCTGTCCAGAGGCAACAATAGACCATCCAAAGCCTCGATGCCCTCTTGAGCGAGGTTTTCAAGTTCCGAAAGCGTATGAAGGGCTTCATCGCAATAGGGGCCGACCGCAAGACGGCGAAGCGCGACAACATGACCGCAGGTTCCCATCGCCTTGGCAATATCCTCGGCCAACGTGCGCACGTAAGTGCCTTTCGAGCAGCGCACTGTCAAATCGGCTTCAACGCCGGACTGCTCAACCAGATCGAGCTGATGAATCGTCACCTGACGCGGTGCCCTATCCACCTCCACCCCTTTGCGGGCCAGTTCGTAAAGCCGCTTACCCTGGTGTTTTACCGCGGAGTACATTGGTGGAATCTGCGAGATTTCACCCTCAAAATGCGGCAGCACCTCAGCCAGTCGCGACAGGGTTTGCTCGTCTGTGGGGCCTGTTTCGATACCCTCGCCCTCAGCATCGCCCGTACTGGTGCGTACGCCGAAATGGATTCTGACGGTATAGATCTTGTCCGCATCCAACAGAAACGCGGAAATCTTGGTGGCCTGACCCAAGCAAATCGGCAACATTCCACTGGCGAGGGGGTCAAGGTTACCGGTATGCCCCGCCTTCGCCGCGTCATATAAGCGTTTCACTTTTTGCAAAGCGGCATTTGAGGACAACCCAACAGGTTTATCAAACAACAAAATGCCACTAACAGGGCGACCTTTCTTTCGTCTTGCCATCGGGGCGAGTCAGCTCCAAATCCGGATCTTATTCAAAGAAGGTTTTCTCGTGCGAGCAAACGGACAGATCAACCGCCGGAGAGAGATCAGTGATCACCATCCTGATGGTCGACGTCTTTGGCGCGGGCCATCTCGATCAGGCGATCCATGTGTTGGCCCTGATCGAGGATGTCGTCGTAGAAGAAGTGGAGAGACGGAACCGTTCGGGTGCTCAGTCGGCGACCAAGCAAGCCCCGGAGAAAACCCGCAGCGGCGCTCAGTATCGCCAACCGC
This sequence comes from Pseudomonadota bacterium, assembly GCA_034189865.1. Taxonomy (NCBI): domain Bacteria; kingdom Pseudomonadati; phylum Pseudomonadota; species Pseudomonadota bacterium. The sequence continues at coordinate 181,888 of JAXHTV010000003.1, forward strand.
TCCGCTTGGCCCTCAGTGTTACCCAAGAACGACACATACACCTTGGCGTGAGACAAGTCCTTCGAAACCCGCACGTCGGTGATGGTAACCGGTCCGAGACGGGGATCTTTGACCTCGTTTCGGACCAACTCGCTCAGCTCACGACGCACCTGCTCCGCGACACGGGCCGTTCTGGGATATTCCTTTGGCACCTTAACGCATCTCCGTCAGGCTGCAACCTCGATCCGTTCATAGACCTCGATCTGATCACCCGCCTTCACGTCATTGTAGTTCTTCACGGCGATACCGCATTCGGTTCCCGCCCGGACTTCATTGACGTCGTCCTTGAATCGGCGCAGCGACTCCAGTTCACCCTCGTAGATGACCACGTTATCGCGCAGGACACGAATCGGGTTGTAACGTTTAACCACGCCCTCGACCACCAGACAGCCGGCGACTGCGCCCATCTTCGATGAACGGAACACATCGCGGACTTCAGCCAAGCCGATGATTTGTTCCTTGATGGTCGGCGCCATCAGCCCGGTGATGGCGTTTTTAACTTCATCCAGGGCTTCGTAAATCACGCTGTAATAGCGGACGTCTACCCCTTCATCGGCGATCAAACGTCTTGCGGTACCATCGGCACGGACGTTAAAACCGATAATGATGGCTTGAGACGCCACAGCCAAGTGAATATCCGACTCGGTAATACCGCCCACACCGCCGGCGACGATATTGACTTTGACCTCGTCGTTCGAGAGCTTGACAAGCGCATCCTGCAACGCTTCCACGCTACCCTGCACGTCAGCTTTGACGATGAGATTGAGTTGCTGGACTTCATTCTCCTCCAGCCGCTCAAAGACATCTTCCAAGGTCGCAGCTTGTCGTTTGGCCAGCTTAACGTCGCGATATTTGCCCTGCCGATGGAGCGCGATCTCACGCGCTTTTCTCTCATCGGTGAGAGCGCCGAGTTCGTCGCCGGCATTCGGAGTACCGGACAAGCCCAAGATCTGAACCGGTATCGACGGCCCAGCCTCCTGTATGGCTTGACCGTTCTCATCGAACATGGCCCGCACGCGTCCCCACTCACGGCCACAGAGCACGGGATCTCCCTTGGTCAGGGTTCCACTCTGAACGAGAATGGTGGCAACCGGTCCACGCCCCTTTTCCAGTGACGATTCGATGACCACGCCACGCGCCAGACCTTGCTTCGGTGCGGACAGCTCCAGCACCTCTGCTTGCAAGAGGACGGCCTCCAACAGCCCGTCGACGCCTTCCCCGGTTTTGGCCGAAACAGGCACGAACATCGTGTCACCGCCCCAGTCCTCGGGAATCACCTCGTGTTGGGCCAACGCGCTTTTAATACGCTCCGCGTCTGCATCCGGTTTATCGATCTTGTTGACTGCCACCACGATGGGGACGCCGCCGGCTTTAGCATGCTGAATCGCCTCCAGCGTCTGCGGCATCACGCCATCGTCGGCAGCCACAACCAGAATGACGATATCGGTGACCTTCGCCCCACGCGCACGCATGGAGGTAAAGGCGGCGTGGCCAGGTGTATCGAGGAAAGTCACCATGCCCCGATCGGTCGTGACGTGATAGGCGCCAATATGCTGGGTAATACCACCGGCTTCCTTATCGGCAACACGACTGCGGCGAATGTAGTCAAGCAGCGTGGTTTTGCCGTGGTCGACATGCCCCATAACCGTCACCACGGGCGAGCGAGGCTCACCGCTAACCTCTTCGGGCTGGCCCTGGGCTTGCATGAGTTCGTCTTCCAAGTCCACCTCTTTCAGCATACGGACTTTATGACCCATCTCGTCGACCACCAAGGCAGCGGTTTCCTGGTCAATCACTTGGTTGATGGTGGCCATCGCGCCCATACCCATCATCACTTTGATGACCTCGGTGGCCTTGACGGCCATTTTCTGGGCCAGTTCAGCCACTGTGATCGTTTCCGGGATCACCACGTCCCGAACGACCGGCTCCGTCGGCTTCTCGAAGGCATGAACCTTGGTCGCCGCCTCACCGCCCCTGCCGGACTTACGCTTGCGGCGCGTCGCCTGATCAAAACGACCGGGACGGGCTTGTCGGTCGAAGCGACTCGGTGATTCGGGCTCACCTTTCTTTCCACGGCCTTTTTTCTTGGACTCCGGGCGCATGCCTGCTCGCTCAGCTGCGGCCACCTTGGCCTGCGCTTCGACTTGCTGCTGACGGGCGCGCTCTTCTTCCGACACCGCCTTGGGGGGTTCAGCTTCAACGGGGGCAACCACAACCTCTTCCGCGGCCGGCACGGGTTTTTCTTCCGGCGCCGGTTGGGCTTCGACCTCAGGTGCCTCAGCGACCACTTCTACCTCGACCGCTTCACGTTCTGCGGCTTCGTGCACAGCGTGCTGAGCTTCGAGCTGCTGCTGGCGCTCCTCTTCTTCGCGCCGGAGGCGGTCTTCCTCCTGGACCGCTGTTCGCTTGACGTAGGTTCGTTTTTTGCGAACCTCAACGGTCACGGTTTTGGCGCGCCCCTGGCCCCCGGCAAGCTTAATCTCGCTGGTCGATTTTCGCTTGAGGGTGATTTTTTTTGGCGCTGCGGCTTCACCGTCGCCCGCACCCCTGCGTTTGCGCAGATAACCCAAGAGGTCGGTTTTCTCTTGATCAGTAATCTGATCTTCCGCCCCCTTCTCGCCCATGCCGGCATCCGCCAACTGTTCCAGGAGCCGCTCTACGGAAATACCTACCGCCTCAGCAAACTGCCTGACTGTCACTTCTGCCATTCTTTAACTCTCCAGCCAAAACCTGCGTATCCAAGTCAAGCTTGATCCGCGAACCAGGGCTCGCGCGCAGTCATTATTAATTGGGCCGCGCGTTCCCGGTCCATACCATCAACATCCAGAAGATCATCCACTGCCTGCTCGGCCAGATCTTCCATGGTGACAATCCCTTTGTTTGCCAGCGCATAGGCAAGCTCTTCGTCCATACCATTCATGCCAAGCAAGTCCCCGGCGGGGGCCTTGGCTTTATCCTGCTCTTCGCTGGCAATCGCCTGCGTCAGGAGTGCATCGCGGGCCACCTCGCGCAGGGTATCGACGATTTCCTGATCGAAAACGTCGATTTCCAGCAGCTCGTTGGCAGGCACATAGGCCACTTCTTCGACACTGGAAAAACCTTCCGAAACCAGAATCGCAGCCACTTCCTCATCAACCGACAACGCGTTCATGAACATTTCAACCAAGGCGTGGGCTTCGGCCTCACTTTTCTCCTCAGCTTGGGTCTGATTCATCACGTTCAGTTCCCATCCGGTCAGTTCACTGGCTAACCGGACATTCTGACCACCGCGGCCGATGGCTTGCGAAAGCTTCTCTTCCTCAACGGCAATATCCATGCTGTGCCGTTCTTCATCGACCACAATGGAGATGACCTCGGCCGGCGACATGGCGTTGATCACGAACTGCACCGGGCTCTCGTCCCACAAAATGATGTCGATGCGCTCGCCAGCCAACTCGTTGGAAACCGTTTGCACGCGCGATCCGCGCATACCCACGCATGCGCCCACCGGATCGATTCGCGCGTCGTGTCCCAGAACGGCAATCTTGGCCCGCAAACCCGGATCGCGTGCCGCACCCTTGATTTCGATGAGCCCCTGCCCGACCTCCGGCACTTCGAGCTTGAACAGCTCGACAAGAAATTCCGGCGCCGTTCGGCTCACGAAAAGTTGCGGACCGCGTGGTTCCGAGCGAACGTCCTTCAAATAACCTCGGAGCCGGTCACCTGGGCGCACCGGTTCCCGAGGGATCAACCATTCTCGAGGAATCAACGCTTCGGTGTTGTTACCCAAATCCAGGACGACACTCCCGCGATCCAGGCGTTTGACCAGCCCGGTGATGAGCTCCCCGACCCGATCCTGATATTCCTCGACGATCTTGGCCCGCTCCGCCTCGCGCACTTTCTGCACAATGACCTGCTTTGCGGCCTGGGCAGCGATTCGACCGAACGGCATGGATTCCATTGGCTCTTCAATGTAATCGCCGATTTGCAGTTCGGCGTCCATTTGTTGGGCGCGCGCCAACAACACGTGCACGCTGGGGTCGAAGTCTTCCGCGTCATCGTCGACAACCTGCCACCGGCGAAAAGTTTCGTAATCGCCGGTGCGTCGATCGATGGCAACGCGTACACCCATCGTTTCCGAGTGCCGCTTGCGGGTTGCGGATTCCAACGCCGCTTCGATCGACTCGAATATGACTTCTTCCGGAACACCTTTTTCGTTAGAAATCGCTTCGACAACCAGCAAGATTTCTTTGTTCAATTTCGAGATCCTCCGAGTCGATTGGCCCTAGCGCTAAGGTGCCAGACGTGCCCGGTCAATTTCCGCAATTGCCAACGACCACACTTGACCGTCAACATCCAATTCGATCTGCCCATCGGCTAACGCCTTAAGCACACCGACGAAATTTTTTCGTCCGTTTATGGGTACCGCCATCCGCACCCGAATCCGCTCGCCGATGGCCCGCTCGAAGTGCTCCGGCTTGACCAATGGTCGGTCATCTCCGGGAGAAGAGACTTCCAAAACGTACTCACCCGCGATGGGGTTCTCGACGTCCAGTACACCACTAACCTGGTGACTCACTCGCGCGCAGTCTTCAAGCCCGATACCGGATTCGGCATCGATGTACAACCGCAGCAACTGACCTTGGCCCGAATCCATCCGTTCTACGCAGATGAGCTCATAGCCCATTGCGGAGACGACCGGCTCAAGCAGCGCTGTCAAATCATCTCGCACTTCCTGCTCCGCCTCGCCAAAAACAAAAAATGGGCCCACTGGCCCACCTTTACCCGCGAATGTTTGGGTGGATATGGCTCCTACCCAAACATGAAACCGGCAACCCATTGAGCTACTCGGTGCAGCAGGCCCGCTAACAAAAAAGCCCCGGACGGGGGCTTTTGGGGCATATTATGCACGCGAGAGGGGCGCCCCGCAACTCAATCGAGCGGTTTCAGCGGCGACTTAACGCATTGGTGAGGGTTATCACGTCTCGCGAGAAAGACGGATCAAAATACAGGGCTGAAACGCGCGAAGCCAGCGCCCCAGGAAAACCAGGTCTGGTTGCCCTGAATATCGATGGATCGGTGCGAAATTCACGCGCCCCAATGCGGGATCACCAAGCCTTAACCACCATGATGTCGCACGGCGGGTCGGCGAGAAAATCTTCCGCCACGCTGCCAAGAAGCGCCCGCGCCATTCCGGTTCGACCATGCGTGCCAAGCACGAGAAGGTTGGCGTTGAGATCTTTGATTTGCTCGCGAATCGCGCGTTGGGGGTCACCCTCTACGATCACAGTTTGCGCTTGGCCGAGCCGCTTTTCCAGCCCCGCAACAAAGACTTTCATTTCTTCGTTGACCATGTGTTTCAGCTGGACCTGTGCACTCTGGCGACCTTCATCGGAATCAGCAGAGCCGTTCAGGAAGGTTTTGAAGGGAACGCTATAGATGTGGAGCAGACGCAATTGCGCCTTGGGCGCAAAGCCCAAGGCAAACTCCAGGGCACGCCTTGAGTACACGGAGAAATCGATGCCAACCGCAATCTGCTGGTAAGGCTTGGTTGCCCGGTCCTTGACCACCAGCACCGGCATATCTCCGTTGCGAACCACCCGTTCGACGGTGGTTCCTCGAAACAGACCGGCCAACCCCCGCGCCCGGTGCATTCCCAGCACGACCAGATCGAACTGATCACTCTCGCTCCGCCGGAGTATCTGCATCCAATCCTTGCCGACGTCGATCAAAAAGTCGACCGCCACATCCTCCGCGCCGCGCAGCGAAAACAAATGCTCCCGAAGATCCCGCTCCGCGACCCGACGTTGTTCTTCGGCGATTGAAACCGGCAAATCCTCATCGATGACATGCAACACACTTAAGTGGGCACCGAACTCCTTACAAAGCGAAACGGCCCGATCGATCGCCCGATCCGAGCGTTCCGACAAATCCGTCGCGACCAGAATTCGTTTCATCGTTAATCCTTTTCGTCTATCCGCCGGGGCTGAGTCGCATAAAATGCGGCGCAGACCGTCCAGCTAATCCTACGCGTGCATCTGAGCATGACAAGCCCCAGCGCCGCATGGAAAAGTTTGCACATCAGCAACAGGGAATTTCAATGAAAATAAAACCGTATTTTTTGATTCTGTCGGGCGCGGGCGTGTCGATGATCGCTTTGCTTTATGGCCTCTCGCCGCAGTGGTTTGCCCGGACTTTCCTGGGCATTGCCGAGTTGAATGTCAATATGGCCCATATCCTACGAGCCGTGACAGGCCTCTATCTGGCGCTGAGTGCATTCTGGTTATTTTCTGCCTATCACGAAAAATATCGGAATACCGCGATTCTGACAGTCATCATTTTTTCCGCAGGACTCGTGTTGGGGCGAATCGTGAGCTTTTTCGCCGATGGCTAGCCCGCTCCCCTGCTGCTCATTTACATAGCGATGGAATTGATATTCGCGCCGGCGGCTTACTGGGTGTTCAAACTGCCGGACTGAATTGGACCGCATCTCCCACCCGGCGGCAGTTACTTGGCGGTGGCACGACAAGAAAAGGACCGCCGGATTGCTCGAGGCTTCTAGGCTTTCGGTTCCCACAGCTCGATGGGGTTGCCCTCCGGGTCGTGCAGCCGGGCGAATCGGCCGTTCGGATACGCCTCCGGGTCGATGCTCACCTCAATACCCATGCCCCGCAGTTGCGAAACCATGGCATCGAGATCGCTCACCCGAAAGTTCACCATCCACGCTTGGCTTTCGCTTCCGAAGTATTCAGTATCAGGCGGAAACGGGGCGAACACCGTCGGCCCCGCTTGTTGCGCCCAAGGTTGTTCGTCGTAGCTTTGGGGCACCGGATTGATCCCCAGGTGCTGCTCATACCATTGCCCCAACGCTGATGGATTTTTCGACTTGAAGAACACGCCTCCAATGCCTCGCACCCGTTCCATATACGCACCTCCGCTTTGCCGAACGTGGATGGGAAAACCGCCTATATAAGGTAGCAGTCGCTAAGATACATGTTGAATATGTAGACTCGGATGACGAGCTTTTGTGACTCATTCAAACCCGGAACGTCCTTCCCATCGACAACATTCTGCTGGTCGAGCGACTCCCATCAACCGAGAAGTGGTCATCATGGAAGACACATCGCAGCGCTTCGCTCAATGGCACGCCCAGGAGGCCGCGTCGTCGTTCCATACGCTGGCGTCCACGGCTGACGGCCTCAGTCAGCCAGAGGCCGAGGCACGGCTAAAACGTTACGGTGCCAACCGCCTGCCACCCGCTGAGGGCAAAGGCCCTGTGAAGCGCTTCCTGGCCCAATTCAATAACGTATTGATTTATGTCTTGCTCGTCGCCGGGATGGTAACCGCTGCCCTGGAGCATTGGATCGACAGCGGTGTCATTTTTGGCGTGGTGCTGATCAACGCCCTGATCGGGTTTATTCAGGAGGGAAAAGCGGAGCAGGCGCTCAACGCCATCCGCCAGATGCTCTCCCAGCAGGCGACGGTCAAGCGTGATGGGCAATTCATGACCCTGCCCGCGGAAGCGCTGGTGCCTGGTGATGTGGTGTTACTGCAATCCGGCGATAAGGTTCCGGCGGACATGCGTCTTTTTAGAAGCCGGGAATTGCGCATCGATGAAGCCACGCTCACCGGCGAGTCCGTGCCGGTGGAAAAAAACACCCTCCCCGTGGACGACAACGCCGTGATCGGCGATCGCAAATGCATGGCCTTCTCCGGCACCCTGGTCGCGTATGGGCAAGGCCAGGGTGTGGTGGTGGCAACCGGCGAGAGCACCGAAATCGGGCGCATCAGTCACTTGCTGCAGGATGTGCCGCTGCTCACCACGCCGCTGTTACGGCAAATGTCCACCTTTGCAAGGTGGCTGACGGCCGCCATCGCGGCGATGGCCGCCTCCACTTTCGCCTATGGCGTATGGGTGCATGGGTACCCGATCGGTGAAATGTTTCTTGCCGCCGTGGGTCTGGCGGTGGCCGGTATTCCCGAGGGACTGCCGGCCATTATGACCATTACGCTGGCCATTGGCGTACAGCGGATGGCGAAGAAAAACGCGATTATTCGCCGCCTGCCAGCGGTGGAGACCTTGGGCTCGGTGACCGTTATTTGTTCCGATAAAACGGGCACGCTGACGCGCAACGAAATGACCGTGCAAACGCTGGCCAGTGGTGCCGGCATCTGCGAAGTAACGGGTGTGGGTTATGCTCCCCAAGGCGGATTCAATCTCGAGGGCAAGGCGATAACAGCCGAAGATTTTCCGCTGCTGAGAGAAATCGCGCAGGCCGCCCTGTTATGCAACGACGCGACCATCCTGGAGTGCGACGGCCGTTGGACGATGCAAGGCGATCCAACGGAAGGCGCGCTGGTCACCCTGGCCCTCAAAGCGGGACTGGAACACCACCACACCCTCAACCAATACCCCCGCGTCGACGCCATCCCCTTCGAGTCGCAACACCGTTTTATGGCGACCTTACACCACGACCATACCGGCCACGGGTTCGTGTACTTAAAAGGAGCGCCGGAAAAAATACTCGAGATGTGCCACCGACAACGCATGCGCGGTGACGATGTTCCGCTGGATCGGCGCTACTGGGATACGGTGATGGAACAAATGGCCGGGCGCGGTCAGCGCCTATTGGCCATCGCCTTCAAGACTACCCCCCGCGGCCAACAAAGCCTGGAATTCAAAGACGTGGAGTACGGCCTGACGCTGTTGGGATTAGTGGGCATTATCGACCCGCCGCGAGATGAGGCCATTGCGGCGGTGCGCGCCTGCCAGTCCGCCGGTATTCGGGTCAAAATGATCACCGGCGATCATGCCAAAACCGCCAGCGCCATCGGCAAACAAATGGGAATCGGCGACGGCATCCGGGCCGTCTCCGGCAGTCAGCTGGAAAACTACGGCGTCCATGAACTGGATCAAGTGATCCGCGAGAGCGCGATCTTTGCACGGGTCTCGCCGGAGCAAAAATTACAGCTGGTCACCGCCCTGCAGGCCCAAGGCGAGGTTGTCGCCATGACCGGCGACGGGGTCAACGATGCACCGGCGCTGAAGCGGGCCGAGGTGGGTGTCGCCATGGGGCAGAAAGGCACCGAGGCGGCGAAAGAGGCTGCTGAAATGGTGCTGACGGACGACAACTTCAACACCATCGTTCAAGCCGTTGAGGAAGGCCGAACCGTCTACGACAACCTGAAAAAATCCATACTTTTCATTCTGCCCACCAACGGCGGCGAGGCGCTGACTATTGTTGCGGCGATCATGATGGGTCGCTCGTTGCCCATCACCGCGGCACAGATCTTATGGATCAACATGATCACCGCCGTCACCCTGGCCCTGACTCTTGCCTTTGAACCGGCCGAACGCGATGTCATGCAGCGGCCTCCCCGCGACCCCAGGGAGCCGATTCTCTCGGGATTCCTCATTTGGCGGGTGGTGTTTGTGTCGCTGATTCTGGTGTCCGGGACCTTCGGGCTGTTTCTTTGGGAGCGGGAGCACGGTGCTTCCATCGAGCTGGCGCGTACCGTGGCCGTGAACACGCTGGTCATGTTCGAGGTGTTCTACCTGATCAGCGCCCGCTACCTACTGGCCCCCTCGCTGACCATCAAGGGCCTGACCGGCAATCGCTATGTCCTCTACGCCATCGGCCTTTTGGTGTTGATTCAGCTGGCGTTCACTTACCTCAGCCCCATGCAGGCGCTGTTCCACACCACCGCCATCGGCCTGGACGCGTGGCTGCGCATCCTCGCGATCACCGTGTCGGTGTTGATCCTGGTGGAATCGGAAAAGTTTATTTTGCGTCGCTTCGAAAACGCCAGGAAACCATCGGATCACTAGCGGGCGAGATTAAACCGCGCATTCCGCTATCCGGCCTTCTTGGCAACGATAAAAACGGGCGTGTTCTTGGCGGGCTGCCACTGCTTTTCAATCTTAAAACCGGCCGCTGTGAGCGCGCTCAGCAACTCGCCTGTGGTGAACACCTTAACGGCGGGCATCAAGCCCAGAGCCTTTCCGATGGGAACAACATATTTAAGAAATTTCATCGAATCGCCAAGACACATGGTGCTGCTGACAAAAACGCCCCCCGGCTTGAGCATCCGATGAACCCGTGCCGGAATCTCCTGCCAGTTGGCCAGCACATGCAAAACGTTAAGCCCCAAAACCGCGTCCAGGGAACAGTCGGGTATGTCGATCCGATCAATGGCGGCATGGCGGAAGGTGACATTTTCAATGGCGTTCTCGGCCGCCTTTCGTTGTGCGATTTCAATCATTTTCGATGAGACATCAATCGCTTGTATGTGCTTTACAAACGGTGCATGAGCAATCGCAGTCGAGCCCGTACCGCAGCCGAACTCCAGCACCGCCATATCCGGGCGCAGGAACGCGCGCGTCATCTCGAGCTTCC